>ONYJ01000085.1 GCA_900322025.1 uncultured Bacteroidales bacterium
AGCCAAAACATTTACCTCCGAAAGGTAAAGAGAAGAATCTCTCCTGCTCAACGAATCTTCTTGAGTTTGCAAGGTGCTATTATTCTGCTGCTTACCTTTATCCCGATAATAAGACGCTGAAACAGATTCCATGACTGGCTCTGAAACTGATTCAGATATCGATTCTGAAAAACAGAATACAGTCATGGATTTGAATTTTATATCTGATTGCGATTCAGTTTTTCCGACAGGTGAGATTCCGGATTTAACGGTAGCTGTAGCTTGAGCAAAAGAAAAAACACTCGCTAAGTAAACTACCGCAACTATAACAACACCGTATTTTAGTTTTTTGCAAATCATATCACGTTTCATATTCTAAAAGCACAAGCAAGGAGATGATCAAACCCTTGATTCATCTCCTCTCGCTTGTCTGCACCCAAAATGTTCTAAAAGGTGCTATTTATTGTTCACTATTATTTCCCTGCAAGTTTCTTATAACCTTCGTAACGCAGTTTTGCGTATTTCTCGGTTTGAGCAAACAGTTCTTTTGCCTGCTCAGGGAAGGTCTTTATCAGGGAAGCATATCTTACCTCACCCTTTATAAAGTCTTGGAACTTACTCCAATCTGGTTCTTTACTGTCTAAAGTAAATGGATTGGTTCCTTCCGCTGCTTCTGGGTTAAATCTATATAGATGCCAATATCCGCAATCTACAGCCTTCTTCTCTTCTAACTGACTGTGGCTCATACCTGCCTTTAGACCATGATTGATACAAGGGGCATAAGCAATAATCAGAGAAGGACCATCGTAAGCTTCTGCTTCTTTTAAGGCATTGAGGAACTGAGCCTGACTTGCTCCTGTAGCCACCTGAGCTACATACACATAACCATAACTCATAGCCATCATGCCAAGGTCCTTCTTTCTTATTTTCTTACCGCTGGTTGCAAATTTGGCTACTGCGCCTGCCGGTGTACTCTTAGAAGACTGTCCGCCTGTATTGGAATAAACCTCAGTATCTACAACTAGTACATTTACATTTTCTCCGGATGCAAGCACATGGTCTAAACCACCATAACCGATATCGTAGCCCCAACCATCGCCTCCTATAATCCACTGAGAACGAGGAATTATACAATCTATATATTCTGCAACTGCTTTGCATGAAGCACTCTTGCAATCTTTTAGAGCAGCAGGGAGAACTTCTGCAATCTCTTTGCAAACAGCTACATCACGATTATTTGCAAGCCACTTTTTGAGAAGCTTCTTAACTGCATCTGAACACTTGTCGTCTGCAACTGCAGCCTGTGCTCTCTCTTGTAGAGTCTCTCTCAATCGTGCAAAGCCGAGCCTTTGACCCAAACCAAATTCTGCATTGTCTTCAAACAATGAATTTGCCCAAGCCGGACCTCTGCCGTTCTTGTCTTTGCAGTAAGGAGAAGATGGGAAACTACCGCTGTAAATAGAGGTACAACCGGTAGCATTGGCTACCATCATCCTATCTCCGAACAACTGAGAAATAAGCTTAATGTAAGGAGTTTCACCGCAACCTGCGCAAGCTCCGGAGAACTCAAATAGAGGTTGTGCAAACTGAGAGGCTTTGATATTAGAGTCTTTCTTCATCACCTCATCTTTATAACCTACCTTACTATGCAGATAATCGAAGCATTTTTGCTGTTCTGCCTGAGTGTCGACCGGTTTCATTACAAGAGCCTTCTCTTTTGCAGGACATACATCTGTACAGTTGCCACAGCCGGTACAATCTGCCGGATCTATCTGCATTACAAACTTATAGTCTTTAAGGTTTGCCTTACCGTCTGCAAGTTTAATAGCCTTAGGTGCCTTTGCAATATCTTTCTCATCGAGCAAGAACGGACGAATAGCAGCATGCGGACATATTGCAGCACACTGGTTACACTGAATACAGTTTGCCGAAATCCATTCCGGAATTTGAGTTGCAATTCCTCTCTTTTCGTACGCTGCTGTTCCGGCAGGAATAGTGCCATCTGCAAAATTCTGGAATGCACTAACAGGCAAATCGTTACCGCATTGTGCATTTACTGGATTTGCTATCTGTCTTACCCAATCTGGAGCAAGACGATTATAGCTATCTGGAACAAACTTGCTTGGTGAGAGGTTCTTCCATTCAAACGGTATTTCTATCTTAACATACTCGCTTCCACGATCTACAGCCGCATAGTTCATCTTCACTATATTCTCTCCCTTATTACCATAGCTCTTCTCTATCATCTTCTTCATCTCTTTTACGGCATCTTCATAAGGTATTATGCCTGTAATTTTGAAGAAAGCAGACTGAAGAATAGAGTTGGTTCTATTGCCCAAACCTATTTCCTCCGCAATTTTTGTTGCGTTTATAATGTAGAAATTAAGTTTCTTGCTAACTATCTGATATTTGATAAAATCAGGCAATCTCTTTAGGGTTTCTTCTGTGTCCCAGAGGCTGTTCAGAAGGAATGTTCCTCCTTTCTTTATACCTCTCAGAACATCGTACTTGGTAAGGTATGAAGGTACATGACATGCCACAAAATCCGGTGTAGATACCAAGTATGGAGAATTTACCGGATTATCGCCAAACCTAAGGTGCGAGCATGTAAAACCACCGCTCTTCTTTGAATCATAATCAAAGTATGCCTGACAGTATTTGCTTGTAGTAGAGCCTATTATCTTGATGGTATTCTTATTTGCTCCCACTGTACCATCTGAGCCCAAGCCAAAAAACTTGAGTTCATAGGTGTCTGGTTTTGCCAAAGAAATTTCTTCTTTCTGAGGTAGCGAAAGGAAGGTAACATCATCTACAATTCCTATTGTGAAAGAGTTCTTAGGCTCTTTTAGTTTTAGATTCTGATATACTGCAAGTATCTGAGCCGGTGATGTATCTTTTGAACTCAAACCATAGCGTCCGCCTACAATCTTAACCTTACCGGCAAATTCGGTATCGGCCAAAGCAGTCTTTACATCAACATACAAAGGTTCTCCCACTGAACCAGGTTCTTTGCAGCGATCTAAAACAGCAATTCTCTTAGTAGTCTTAGGCAGAGCTCTCAAGAAATACTGAGTGCTGAAAGGTCTGTAAAGTCTTACAGCAATAACACCTACTTTCTCGCCCTTTCCTGTGAGATATTCAACCACTTCGCGAATAGTATCGGTTACAGAGCCCATAGCTACCACAACTCTTTCTGCGGCAGGATCTCCATAATAATCAAAAGGCAGATAATGACGACCTGTCAGCTCGCCTATTTCACCCATGTATCTCGCTACAATGTTGGGAACTTCTGTATAATATGAGTTTCTGGCTTCTGTTTCTTGGAAGTAAACATCTGCATTCTGTGCAGTACCCTTTGTAACAGGAGCATTAGGATTGAGGGCTCTCTTGCGGAAAGCAGCCAAAGCCTTAGTGCTTATCATTTTTTTGAGGCCGTCTTCCGGAAGAACCTCTATCTTCTGAATTTCGTGAGAAGTTCTAAAACCATCAAAGAAATGTACAAACGGTATAGAAGATTTGATTGTTGAAAGATGTGCCACCGCAGCCATATCCATAGATTCCTGAACACTTGCAGATGCAAGCATTGCAAAACCTGTCTGCCTTACAGCCATTACATCTTGTTGATCGCCAAAAATACTGAGAGCATGTGTAGCAAGGCTCCTTGCCGTTACATGAAATACGGCAGGAAGCATTTCTCCTGCTATCTTGTACATGTTAGGAATCATGAGCAGCAATCCTTGCGATGCTGTAAATGTTGAAGTAAGTACACCTGCCTGAAGGGAACCATGAACAGCTCCGGCCGCTCCGGCCTCACTCTCCATTTCTACTACCTTAACGGTTTCGCCAAAAAGGTTTTTTCTGCCGTATGCAGACCACTCATCTACATGCTCAGCCATTGGAGAAGATGGAGTTATAGGATAAATAGCTGCCAACTCAGAAAAAAGGTAGGCTACATGAGCTGCTGCCTGATTTCCATCGCAGGTAAGAAAGACTTTTTCTTTTGCCATGTTAATTTTATGTATTATGTATTTATGTTAGACTTATGTTAGATTCATATTTCTGTTCAAAGATAACAAATTAAAAGGGCTAAAGCAAAGTTCAATTGCAATTTGTTTTAGCATCGCGATAAAACTCTTATTGTAAACCTGTTATCTTTGTCTGTTCTGGAGAGAGTTTTTTAACAAGCCCCTGTAATACAGCTCCCGGACCAAGCTCTATAAACTCATCAGCTCCATCTGAAACCATCTTTTCTACAATCTGCGCCCATCTTACCGGATTGGTGAGCTGGAT
>ONYJ01000024.1 GCA_900322025.1 uncultured Bacteroidales bacterium
GGACGACAAACCTTCTAAAATTGCAACTGCCATAAATATAGCAAAACGTACTCTATCAATAGCAAGACAAAATGTATGGCTGGCTATAGGCATCAAGGTTGCCGTACTTGCGTTAGCCGCCCTTGGCATAGCCACCATGTGGATGGCCGTATTTGCAGATGTAGGGGTAACCGTACTGGCAGTGCTAAACGCCATGCGAGCCGTTAGGGGATAAGACACACACCAACCAATATCGCCTGTAATAAATTAACCCACCGCTTTGGGCAAGGGTAATTACATTTTTTTGATTACATTTGTTGCTTGTTACGACACTTCTTAATCCCATTTAGATGAACACTAAATACATATTCATAACAGGCGGCGTGGTTTCGTCACTTGGTAAGGGCATAGTTGCCGCATCACTTGCAAAACTACTTCAAAGCAGAGGGCTCAGAGTTACTATCCAGAAATTCGACCCCTACATAAATGTAGATCCAGGCACGCTAAACCCTTATGAACATGGTGAATGCTATGTTACAGACGATGGTGCGGAAACCGATCTGGACTTAGGACATTACGAAAGATTTCTCAATGTACCCACCTCTCAGGCCAACAATGTTACCACAGGCAGAATCTATAAAACCGTAATAGATAACGAAAGAGAAGGGCTTTATCTTGGCAAGACTGTTCAGATTATTCCGCATATTACAGATGAGATAAAAAGAAGGATGACTCTGCTCGGGAAAAGCGGAAAATACGATATTGTAATTACAGAAATAGGTGGAACTGTGGGTGATATGGAATCTACACCATTTCTGGAAGCTGTAAGACAACTACAATGGGAAATGCCTGATGGAGATTGCATGGTACTCCATTTAACATTAGTTCCGTTTTTGCATGCAGCACAAGAACTGAAGACCAAGCCAACCCAGCACTCCGTAAAAATGCTGCAACAAGAGGGTATAAAACCAGATATTATTGTATGCAGAACAGAAGTTTCTTTGCCAGAGTCTATGAAAAAAAAGATAGCCCTGTTCTGCAATGTTAAGGCAGATTCCGTATTTGAAAATCAGGATGCAAGGTCTATTTATGAAGTTCCGCTTCTGTTGCATCAGCAACACTTAGACGATGTAGTGCTAAAGAAGCTTAAATTCAGAAATGTACCGCAGCCAGACCTCAAAGAGTGGGAGAAATTTCTCAATAAACTATACAACCCTAAAACCGAGTGCAACATTGCACTTGTAGGAAAGTATGTGGAATTACAAGATGCTTATAAATCTATACAAGAAGCTTTTGTGCATGCCGGAGCAGTAAATTCATGCAAAGTACATGTGCGCTCTGTTCACAGCGAATTTTTAGATGCCACAAATATTAAAGAAAATCTTTCCGGAGTAGATGGAATTTTAGTGGCACCCGGTTTTGGAGGCAGAGGCATAGAGGGTAAGATTTTAGCCGTAAAGTATGCACGAGAGAACAAGATTCCGTTCTTCGGAATTTGTCTTGGAATGCAAATGGCGGTAATGGAATATGCCAGAAATGTTCTAAAGCTAAAAGATGCTTCTTCTACAGAAGTAAGACCACAAACAAAAGACCCTGTTATAGACCTTATGGAAGAACAAAAAACACTCACTACAAAGGGGGGTACCATGAGACTTGGGGCCTATGACTGCAAGTTGAAAGATGGATCCCTTGCAGCCAAGATATATGGAGAAAAAATGATTAGCGAAAGACATAGGCATCGCTACGAGTTCAACGAACGATATGCAGAAGCTATGGAAAAGGCAGGCTTGGTACTAAGCGGCAGAAATCCCGATACCGGCTTGGTAGAAATTGTAGAACTTCCGCAGAAGGTACACCCTTTCTTTATAGGCGTACAGTTCCATCCAGAGCTTGGTAGCACCGTAATGAAGCCACAACCCATATTTGTGAATTTTATAAAAGCTGCTATAAAGTATCACGCAGGCAAATAATGGATTAAAATTTGCTATAACCACTGTGTTATGAAACTCAAATTTTGGATACTATCACTTTTAAGTGTATTAGGAATACTCATCAGTACAGTATCTGTGAGTAGTAAAAAAAAAAAAAAC
>ONYJ01000005.1 GCA_900322025.1 uncultured Bacteroidales bacterium
ACATTTTACAGCAGAAGAGCCGTAACCTCCTATATACAAAAAATACTGACTACCCATAGATGCCCTAAAACGCAAAAATGCTATTACCGCAAAAAACGAGACCAACAATGCTGCCGGCACAAGAAAAAACATATTACGCCTTACAAAAGAACTCATAAATTACCTTCTAAAGCATAATCTACACATCTGTTCAGAAAACGAGAGAATTCGCCACATTTCTTTAATCCGGCTGCCACTCGCCGCGCCAAATCGGGCTTACCAAAAAGAAACTCATCGTCCATAACCTTAGTAAGATTAATGTCTTTAAGCTTTAGAAGTTCTCTCCATTGTTCATTCTCCACATTCTCAAAACTAGCCGGCATATTCCTACTCTTACTGCTATACAACTCAAATCCCTTAGCTTTGCCAACCGCACTTAAAAAGGCATCTCCATTTACCGACACTTCATCTCTAAAACTGGCCAATATCTTTGTTTCTGGCTGATATAGCCCCACATATAGCATACTACAGCCCAAGAAATCCTTTTTCTGAGGCGGCTCCAAATGAAAATAATATCCGCAATACGGAGCTTTCTTTCCACCCGGTACTATATATGCCCCCATGTGAGTCTTATACGGACTCTTGTCCTTAGTAAAGCGTAAGTCGCGATAAATCCGATAGGTACTGGCCTTTACCGTGGGTTTGTTTGCGGCAAGGTATTCGTCCCACTCTGCAATACGCTCTATCAGTTCAGCAGTAAAGCCGTCAAAAATTTCTTTGACTACAAGATACTGGCTTTTATGAGCGTCAAACCATGGCTTGTTATTATTGCGAGCCAAACTATATAAAAAATCATATACTCGTTTCATTTGCTCCTATTCTTCTGTGTTGCACAAAACAGCCTGCCTAAAAGCAGCAGATGCAATTTAAGTAGAATATGATTATCGTGCAACTTTTCGAGAAGAAGTGCGGCCGCCTGCACTATGTAAAAGAACTCTGCACAAAGAGAAGATTCTCTATCTTGCAAACTGCAGGAATGAGAATCTCTCCAAATTTCAGACATATGGATATTCCTTCCACGAGAATTAACATCAAGCCTTTTGAGGCAGATAGTAGTTCTAAAAGAAAAACAATGGCATTTATTCAAATGCTATATGGAAAGGCTAGGCTTATGATATTATTCTCAAGTAATATCTAAAATTTTATGGTTACCGGTGGAGTAGAAATAAATGGTTCTATACCTATGCCGGTTCTCATCTTGTTAATATCTACTGTAATAACAACATCTTTAAGTTCTTGCAAAGACAGGTCATATCCAACACTTTCTAAATAGCCGCCCAAATCCAAAACCGAGAAGAGCGTTTCTCCATTGGCAAAGTTATAGGTTACATCTAAGTGTATGCCATCTAAATTTTTCGGACGCAATATTCTCATTTTTACAAAATCTCTCCCCTGAGCATATACATAGCTGTCTTGCTTCAGAAATTCTTCTGAAAGGTTAAAGCCATCCCAAGGCGAAACCAAACTAAAATTTGCATTATCCGAAGCAGATAAGCCGTTAATCATTACAGTAACATCTATAAACATTTTTTTAGGCACAACTCGCACAAGAGAATAGTCTTTTCTGCACGAAGTCTGAGAGCAATAAGAGAATAGAGGATCTGCATCTCGCCCCGAAACCTTATGGAAAGATGCAGAGAAAGAATTTATGTCGGTATATAAAGTACCATCTCCAACATTAGCCCAAACATAGCACATGTAATCATCTTTTGGCACTTCATACTCCTGCAACTCGTGAAAATCATGCTCAGAAATTCGATTCTTGGCTAATAAAATGCCTGCGGTGGAAAAAATCCATATATCTGCATAGAGTGCCTTCCCCTCTAAAAGAGAGCAGTCTAAAGCAAGAATACCAGGGCAGTGTTCCCTATCTTCCCAAATGCTGCAACTTGGGCAGAATAGGAACAACATCACCGTAAGAATCAGCGCCAAATTTCTCATTAGAAATGTACTATATATTTAGGTATTGTGGTAAATCCTTCTACAGATGCATCTAAGGTAATATTCTTAAATGTAATTTTTTTCTCCGGGTCATCTGAGCCAGGGCCTGTAATAACAAAGTTGTAAGTATAAATGGTACTGCGTTTTATACCCTTATGATCTATAGCAGAGGTCCACCCATACCCAGGTTGATTTATATCTATAGGATAGTAATAAGTTTTCCCATCCAACACCGCCTCTAAAACCAAACGGGTGAATTTTCTGCCAGAAGTTTCTTGTTCTATCATATTCTCATAACAATAGAAATACTGGGGAGTATCATAACCGGCGTCCCCTACCAGAGTATGAACATTTTCAGAAAAAGCTCCAGGAATCTGCGTACTCGATACATCGGCTTCTATATCCTTACCTTTGTTCAGAATTTTAGGATCTGCAAGATCTTCTCCGATATATGTTTTGCTGCCATACACATTAGTTAAATAGAGACGAGCAGATCTTAAATACATGCCATCGTAAGGAGTACCGGCAAATTTTGTCTTTATGCCATTAACAACAATCTTAGACACCAATCGCTTCATTTTAAGACGTATGGTAGTAGATTCTCTTATATCAATCTCTGTAGAAGCGGCCATGGTAAAATAGCCGTATTTTTCGTCTTGCAGATAAACCGGAACTTTAAGGAACTTATCTAAAGTGGTAATTCCGGCCCATTTAGTTTTTGAATTAGCCACAGCATAAATATGCTTCTTACCCGGTGTTATTTCAAATTGAAGATTTGATAAGCCCACCTTTACAATTTCTGAGTTGCCAAAGCGTCTGTATAATTCTAAACTACCATCTTCTTTAAAAATAAACGCCTCCAGAAGATTGATGCTATCCATAGCCATTGCGTCTAAGTTATGTAGGCCCGTATTCTTTGTTAAAACCTTGTAAGGCTCTACATCCAAACGAATTGTCTTTTTCCCTCCAGAAACCTCTCCTATGGTTCCCTCTCCCTTGCTGCATGCTGCAATAGCAAGAGCAATCATTGCTGTACAAAAAAATCTCTTAATCATAGTTACAAAATTTGAGTTAATAAATTTTAGGTATCGTGTGTTAAATCAGACATTTCCGGATCTAAAGAGGCTCTGAATCTCAATCGAGGTTCTATCTCGGTTGCATTTTTGTAATGTTCTGCAGCCTTTATTCTATTTCCCAAACGCTTATAAGAGAGAGCTATTAGATATTCAACCATTGGCGTTTTCTCTAATTGTTTAAGAATATTCAGGGCAGAAGCATTGTAATCGAGACACAGATAAGCTATGGCAGCATTCATATCTGCATAAGGTCCAAGAATTTCTATCGCCTGCTTATACCTACGGTCTAATAAAGCCCGTACCCCCTTCATATAAGCCGCATCCACCGCTACCTTAGTAAGTAAAGTATCGTATATTCTTCTATGCAGATAGAAGGTAAAATCTATCTTCCTAAGAAGCGGATATAAAGATGTGCTTATATACTTATAGTCTTTATGGGCAGCCAGTAAGGCCTCACGCTTATCCTGATCTTCTTCTGCAAATACAGCCAACGCATCTTCCTTAAATATGACTGAAGAATCTTTTGCAATGAGTTTTTTCAAGGTCTCCCAATTTTCTGGGATATATTGCGTATGGAATACTACTCCTTTTTTGGCGGAAGCTGTATAGTAATCTGAAAAATATTCTTTTACAGACTCTGAGCGTTTTTGAGCCAATGTACTATTAAACGCCAGCGAACCTTCGGGGGAGCAGGATGCACATATAAGCACCGAATCAGCCGCAAAAGCCTTGCTCAATGCTATGGAATCAAAATCTGCCCTAATTCTGGATAATTCTATTGCATTGTTTGCCAATGATGTATCTATACTCCAGCTACCTTTCTCAAACTCTATGTACGCCATCGTAGATACTGCCACATCCCTCGCAAGTGTTTTTTCTATGTATCTGGCAGAAGTATCTACCATTTGAGCCAATGAACTTACATAATAGGTTATTGTATCCGGAGAAACGAAAGTGTATAGCTGCCTGCCCCATGTATTAACGCTACCTTTGAATGTCAGGTGTAAACGGTGCATATAAGGTTCCGTTGGCATCGTTTGTACATATCTATATACCATGCCGCCTGTCCCTGTTGTAAATACTGTATCTAAGCGCACTGCCACACGCTCCAGCGGATCTTTTACACATTTTCTGAAAACCTCTTCGAGCCGTGCCTTACGCCGGTTATTCCACTTTACCAAATAGTTTTTTATGTAGTGTTCTACAGCTTCCGGCTCTGTAACTCCGAACTCGCCAAACTCCTTGTTATCTATATTACGGTCTGTAAAATTTTTCAGAAGTCCCAAGTAGCCAAAAGCTTTTACAAAATCTACCGAATCTGGAATAATAGTAGAGAAATATTTGTAATACTTCTCATATCCTTTGTCTTGCGAGCGCCGATAATCTATACCTGTAACAAAAACTCGCTCCAGCATTCTATGACCGGCCTCCCAAGTCAACTGCGGCATAATTTTTATCTGCCTGTCTGCAGAAAGTAACGACTCCGGAACTAGAATATCAAAGCTGAAGTTTATCTGCCCATTTCGTTCTGCTACATTTTTATGCAGTGCAGATACTGTAAGAGGAGCTATTCTTCCAGTGGCAACAATTTCGCCGGAGCTATCTGAAAGCACCGCATTCAAAATCAATTCTTCACTATCTGCTTCCTCCGTACTATAATTTAACGTATCGGAAAGAGAGAAAGAGAGTTTTGACGCTCCCTGCATATCATACTGAGGTACTCTAAAATGCACTGTATTAGGCATGGATGTTTTTCTTGCCACGGTTATACACCCATCAACTACCAACAAACACATAGGTAGCACAAACAGCCATAAGGCATGACGCCTAAAAAATGTCTTACACATCATACTCAGAATACTATAGTTACACCAAGAAGCAGAGCAGATGGAGATACGATAAATCCCTCTTTTTTCCCTAACGATTTACCGCACTTAGTACAGTTGTATTCGGTATGTTTGTCGTAGCCGGCAAAAGCGCCTAAACCCATTTCCAAGTTAATTCCTTTATCCAGCATCAGAGCATAACCTCCACCCAACTTCAAACCGTAAGTATTTCCTTCGTAAGCCTTTTGGGTAAAAATTCCTCCCCACGAATACTTTGTCCAATCGGCATAGGCCGAAATAAACCACCCCGAGTTTACAAACCACGGCCAGTATCGCCCGCCGAATAAAACTTCGGCCCTTCTGAAATATTTCTGCTTCTTGTCTTTTCCGAAAGTAAAAGGATTGTATGCTGCTCCTGCCTCTATGCTCAGATGTCTGGCAGTCGGCACACCAGCTTGAATGTTAACTGTTCCCATCATCAGCCACTTGGCTACATTGGTAGATACAGAATAGTTCTGTCCTCTTGCGCAAAGTGGCTTTAGCAGCATAAGCGCAATTATTGCAGAACCGACAAATACTTTGCTAAAAACTTGCTTCATAATCTTGCCTTAAAAAATTCAAGGCAAAATTATATGGCCATAGAAGGGAAGAGATGCTATATGATAAAATTTATCCTACGGCATTTCAAATGTTTATGTTTACTCTATGGATAAACGTCAAAGACTTTATTTTCAGAAACATCCACAACGGTATGCTCCAAAACATACCACAAATAACCTTTAACTTCTGAATATCCCATTTCCAATAACAGGTTCCTGTACTTCCCTACCTGTTTGTTATAGTAAGCATATTGTTTTGAATCTGAGTTGTATTTACCAAACTTATAATCTACTACTATAGCCTCACGTTTGCTACCGGATTCAGACACTATAACTCTGTCTGGCCGATATTCCTCTGCACCAGAAATAATGGTTGATTCGTTTTTAATGGTTCTATCGGGTAAAAACCAGCCAAAAGTATCAACCTCCCTGATGTATGAAATCACTTGTGCCGCAATTTCTGCACAGTCAGAGCCTAAAATAGAGCTTGGATTCTCTTTAAGGAATTGTTGTACAGCACAATCAACTTCGTGTTTCAGCCCATCTGCTGAAGGCACGCCTATATAGGAAAACAACTTATGGTACAGTATTCCTCTGCGAATATTATCGTCTTTATCGTACACGGTTCTCAAGTTGGCTTTTGAAGATTTACTTGCAAACTCAGTGTTCTTGCTATCCAACTCTACATCTATAACCGCATACATAGCTTCTTTAGCCGAAGGATGAAGAGCTGAATAAGACTCCTCATTTACATCGCCAAATAGATACTCGCTATAGTCAAACGGCTGCTTTGTAGCATCTATTTCTAAATCAACATCTTTTAAACTCGCATCAAAAGCTGTAAGTTTTTTTTCTTCCTTTGTAAACATTGCAGTAGCTCCATTAGAATTGGTCTCACAGAAATTATGCAAAGCCGCTCCTATACTTCCCTTCTGCTTATAAATTGTATAGATATACAATCTCTCTTTTGGCCTTGTAAACGAAACATAGGCCAGATTAAGACTGTCTATGCAATTTTCCTGTAGCTCTTTTCCAAAAGCCCCTGCCCATAAAGAGTCTTTCATTTTAGCTTTGTTTAGCGGTAGGAGCACAGGACCGGAATAACCCAACAACGAGCCTGGCATTGCAAACCACTTAGAGTCTTTCAGGGATATCATATCATCTCTTAGGAAAGGAATGAATACTACCTTAAAATCTAAGCCTTTGGCCTTATGCATAGTCATCACTCGCACTGCGTGTTCGGCTGTTGGTTCCGGGATATAAAAATTATCTGAATTCTGTTCCCACCACCTTAAAAAGCCGGATATCTCCGTACCATTTGCAGATGTATATTCCAAAACCTTGTCTAAAAAAGCTTTTACGAATGCAAGATCACTCCCTTCTACCTTAGGAAAGAATATGCGAATTATCTCACGGCATATTTCATATAAGGTGTTCCCCGATAGCAGAGTTCTAAGAAAGATTTTACCTTCTTCATCTGCAGGCTCCAACAGATTTAGATTCTGCAGCTTAGACGAGGAAATTCTAGCCACCGCTTCAAAGCCTTTAGAAGAAGGATTCACTATCTTTTTCAGAATTTCTATTATCAGGCTAACAAGTGTACAAGAATTCACGCATAAGCTCTCTCCTGATACTATATTTATACCATTTCTAATTAAATAGTCTGCTACAAGCCCCGTATCCTTATTGGTTGAAGCTAATACTGCAATATCGCCATAATTGTACAACGGCCGAGAACCAGCCACAAGGCTCTTTATCTTTTTTACCATATCGGCCAGTATAAACTGTTTTGGCTTAATAACGTATTTATTTACAGTGTTCTTTACCTTATTGCAACACACTACATTTACCAAACCCTTCTGAGACGCCGCCATATATTCCGGTCGTACCTTCTGCCAAGCATTCCTATATATCTTCTCTATTTCTCCTACCATAGAATCGGCCTCCGATACATCTTCCAATTTTTCACGCAGATACTCCTGTACGCTCTCTACCATAACACCGGCCCTTAGAACATTGCCGTGCTGTACAGAAGCAAAAAGACTATTGTTAAACTCAACTATATTATATAAGCTTCTATAGTTAGTATCCAATATATGTCCGTTATAATCTTCTGGAAACTGCTTTGGCAATTCATCCTTAAATAAGCTCCAATCGCCACCTCTCCAGCGATATATACTCTGCTTCACATCTCCTACCAACAAACTTTCGAATCCTCTTGCTATGCTATCGTGAAGCAGTGGCCTGAAATTTTTCCACTGAATATCAGAAGTATCCTGAAACTCATCTAAAAGATAATGATTGATAGTTCCGCCAACCTTTTCATATACAAACGGGGTATCGCTGCCATTTATAAGGTCGCTGAGAATCTGAGGAGCATCCGACAATAAGGTAAGTTGTTCATTATTCAAGTATTCATACAGTTCTTTTGCTACAAAATCGAGAAGAGAAATCTCTTTCATATTGATTTTAAGAAGCTGAAGAGTTATATACTCCGAATAATATTGCGAGTACAGATTAACTATGGCATTAACCCGGTCTGTAACAAGTTCTTTTATAAGTTCCACAAGATAGGGTGGAGTAGATTTTTTGAAATACTTTTCCACTAAGCCCTTGCTACATTCTACAATAACATTCGGGCAAGGTTCTATAAATTTTGAGCTTACCACATCTACATACCCTAACCTACCTGTAAGTAGCTTATACAAGGCAGATTCCCCCAAACCGCTTCTCTTAAATTCTGCTGGATCAAAAGATATCTGAGCATAGTCTCTCTGCATCTGCCTGTCTATGTTTATAACTTCCGCTATAAAAACACGTTGAAGCCTGCTTTCTTCTTTGTATAGATTTTGGACTGCTTTTGCCAAACTGTCCCCGCTTTCGCCAGACGCTGTCCACAGTTTCCAATATTCCTGATTTACAACTTCTTTGCTGATTTTTAACACTTCTTTTCTCCAATTCCAACCTTTGTTATCATCTATTCTCGACAAGGATATGTCTTTCATTAAAGACAATAATTCCTTGTTCTCCCCAAGTTTGGAATACATGGCTTCTACTGCCGCCTCTACTGCACCCTCTGCGTCTAATGTAGTTTCAAAGGCTCCCTGCCTACCCAATTCAAGGGCAAAAGCTCTCAATATGGTTTGAAAGAAACTATCTATAGTGCTTACTCTAAACATTGTATAATCGTGAACAATGCTCTTGAGTATCTTACGAGCTGCGGCTTTTTCTGTCTCAGAAGAAGAATGTTGGGAACGCTCCCACAGCCTGTCTATTATTCTCGTTTTCATCTCAAAGGTAGCCTTGTTGGTAAAGGTTACCGCCAAGATATGTCTGTATGCATACGGGTCTTTCTCAAAATCGTTTAAAAGGTACCTCGAGAATTTTTCCGATAAGGTGTATGTTTTACCGCTGCCGGCAGATGCTTCAAAAACTGACAATTTCTTACTCATACTACGAAGACCTCCTGCAATATTTATTAAAATCGCAATATGCGCACACGGCTGTATTTTGGCACACAGAAAAAACTGCCGAAGTGTTTTCTGATGCTTTAGCCCTCAATTCTTCTGTAAGCAGCTTCAGCCTTTCATCAAACTTCTGCAAGAACTCAGACGATATACCTAAGGTAACGGGGCCGCACTTATCTATAATTCTCAATTGAAAAACAGCAAGTTCTATATCTCCACTATAGTTAAGTTTCCGGCTAAGCAGAAGGGCATAGAATAACAGCTGAAATAATATTTCGTAATAACGATCTCTTTTTTCTCTTGAGAATACTGCGTTTAAAATTTCCTCCGACTCTGTATCCGTCAGCTGCTTATAAGGGAAAAGCGGTATTTCATTTCTCAAACCAAAATTCATAGATTTCAGTTTTTCAAGCATATCAGATTGAGAAACATCTAAAAAGACTCCTGTTTTATAATCGCACACTCTTAGCAGACTACCCTCTTTTTCATAGCGGTCTAAGGTTGCAGACATATAGCAAGAATGTAACGACATGCTTATAGGATATTCGTTGGCCACTAAAGTGAACGGCGATATTTCGGCTCTTTGGCTATCTACTATCAAGGTTTGCTTGATATATTTTTTTACAGACTCTTTTATTATCAGATTTTCTCCTTCTATGGTAGAGATATGCATAACCTCCTCAAAGGCAAGTTGTATAAGATTGTCTATATAAGTATCATCCTTAGCTTTCTCTTGGATTTTGTCTGCTATATCCGAATCTATATACAAACCATGCTGCTCCTTGGTTTTGAAGGAATCATAGAGCATCTGCATACACTTGTGATATATATCGCCATAAGTATTGGCTTCTACTGTGTCTGACAGTTCGGCATCGTCTGCTACACCCAGTATTTTTGCCAAGAAAAACTTCCTCTGGCAGTTGATATACATATTGAGAGATGTTGGAGACAAATACCTTGCGTGCTGCAATGGTGTATAGTCAGAAAAGAAACTTCTGAAACGCTTTATATCGGTGCTATTTAGAACAATATCACCTTCATAACGTTTAGTAGAAGAAGGTAACGGGAATCTGTACTGCTTCTTACAGAGTTCCACACCAAAATCATAAACAAGCTGTTTTACAAATCTGCTCTCTTCCTTGGCCCTACTGCTGTCGGTGGTAGTAGTATCGTAAATCATATAAACTTCCTGCGCCCTCTGTATCAAACGATAAAAATTATATGCCGAAATACTATCGTTATCCTCGTATGTTGGCAAGCCAAAACTCTTGCGCAAAAAATAAGGTATGCTACTTGCCTGCACTCCATTGGCAGGATATATTCCCTCATTAAAAGAAAGTATTATAATGCGTTCAAAATCAAGCGCTCTTGTTTCCAAAGGCCCCATAATCTGTACTCCTTGCAATGGTTCTCCTCTGAAAGCTACCATAGCCGATCTTAAATATGACCTCAAAATGGAGTATATGGTTCTGAATCTGGAAAACTTCATATTATAGCTATACAGGCTATCTAAAATATCGTGATACACATTAAGGAAGCTCCTTTCTCTCGAAGGCAAGTAACCTGCTATATATTCTATAATGTTTCGTTGATAGGCCACTATGGCCTTCAAAAGTTCTGACGAATTATCAGACTGCCCTTCTGCCGGAAACATATCCTTGGTTGGAATAAGCAACTGCAACAGTTTCTGAACACTCTCTTCCTCCACTCCCAGAGGTTTTTCTCCGGCAAGAATACTGCTGTCTATATATATCATATTGGCTTCCATGATATAATCAGAAGCTGCCGAAGTTTGTTTACTGCTAAGCATTTGAACATAAGAATGGTTTAGTATGCTCCTAAGTATATTCCCACTCAAATATATTTTGTTCTCTCTGCGTACAGATGCCCTTGTATGCAGATTCATCAGGGATATAATAAAAGAAGAGGCTGCGGTAGCCCGTAAGGGATAACCCATCGTAACATTTATGGGCATATCTTCTATAAGTCCGAGAAGAGGCAGTAAAAGCATTTCGTCTGAAATCACAACTGCCGTATCTATAGGCTCTGTATCGGTAGTCATAATTTCTTTTAGAATGGAAGCGGCCAACATAGCCTGCTCTGTATAACCTCCTGCCGGTATCAAACTGAATTTACATTTATCTCTTTTTAGCCCCCCATTTTTATCGGCTATGGGACGAGAACACTTGAACTCGGCTACACACTTCGAAATTAGAAGGGAAGATCTGTTGTGCGAAGCTTTTAGCATATCGGAATAGAAATCCCAATAAAATAATCCAAAGCCATCTTTGTCGGAGAAACAACGCATCAAAACTTTCTCGCATTCTGTTGGGGCTGAAAAACCTACGAATGCCACCTGCTTTAAGGCCGCTAATTTGTCTTTAACCATGGTACATTCTTCCGGCGTTCTTCTATCTAAGATAGATTCTGCCACAAAGCGTGCCTGCATTGCCGGATATGCCTTACCTTCCTTGTGCAACCTCTTATGGAAAGACTCATACACCGGTAGCATCATATTCCAAAGGTCGAAGTATTTCTTTTTTATACCTCTGCCTGTGAGATTCTTCTGCAAGCCCATAAGTTTAGACAAAGCTGCAGTTTGAGTAGAATTCAAGAATGACCAGTCTTGGTGTATCTGCCCAAGATCTTTCAGATTTTGAAATATACTCTGAGCCGGAATTATATACTGATCTATAGTGCTGAAATCTGAGTGTATAATCCCTCCCCAAACTATAAAATCATCCAAATTCTCAAGCCGTAACTGAGCCTGTTCACCTTCTACACCCTGCTCAGACAAAATATTCAATTGCACCTGAGTCCATACCTCCCACAATTCTAACATAAGTGGAAGGTTGTCTAATGCTTTTAGTGGAGAAAGTTCAGCAAACAACTCACTTATAGTTAGTATGCGCGGAGAAAAAAATGGCTTGTTCCTAAGTTCTCCCAGATATTTTTTAAAGAATAAAGAGGAGCGTCTATTGGGAAATATAAAAGTATAGTCTTCCAGATTATCGTTTTGAAAAACTCCAGCAACCTGTCTAAGAAATTGATTATCCATAACTCACTGCAATAACTATTCGTATGATGGATTCAACTTATCTATTTTGTCTCTGTTACCAACTACCCAAATAGTATCGCCTTTTTCTATAGTTACCGAAGAATTAGGACGCAAAAAATCTTCTGAAGCCGATTTTTCAACTCCCACTAACAATACACCGAAATCGTTTCTGAATGATGTTATATTGGCATTATGCCCCAATACCGGCGAGGCTCCATCGAGTGTAACCCTAAACAACTGCATCTCTATGATATCGCCATCTGGAATCACATCTGCATCTTGCTGATTTTTAGATAACGACAAAAATGAATTAAGTTGTTTGTCGGAACCTACAATCAACAAAGAGTCTGAGGGATACATAACTTGATCCTTATCGGGTAGATTTATAATCTTATTTCCTCTAATCAGCTGAATAACAAGTGCACCTGTATCTTTTTTCCTATGCACAAAGCCTATAGAGTGTCCTGCCAGAAAAGAATTCTGGGCAACCACACATTTCTCCATATGAATTTCATTGGCCATTTCTCGTGGCACCACAAAACGCCGTCCCCCCTCGCTATCTAAGTTGGTTAGAAAGTTAGTTTCTATTTTAGAGTAATAGCCCTTTATGCGCTGAGAGAGTATTACAAAAATTATAACCGTAGAACATATTAAAAGCAGGGCTCCCGTACTTTTGGTAAGATAGAGGCTGGCCACAAAAGAAACTGCCATAAAGGCTATTATATACTTGATAGCCTGCAAGAACAACAGCGGGCCGCGCGCAAAACGCCCGTCTTCCCAAATCTTATCATAGAGTCCCTCTTTATCTTTAAGCCGCAACAGAGCCCACACAAATGGAGCTATTACTCCTATAGTCATCAGGAACAACACTATCCGCACCCAGAAAGCACCTGCTAAATGCGGATAGAAAGATTTTAACAGCGACACTAAAAATGGATTCAGCACCTTGGTAAACAAGAGAATTATAAAGGCCATCCATGTAGTAAGAATAAATACCTTGCCTGCATAATCTTTCAGAAGCTTACGCCATTTGGAATGCTGATTCAGGGTACTTTTTCCGTTTCCCAATCTGTCTATTACATTCCGCCAACCAGAAGATGAACGATTGTAAATAAAGTTAAACGCCTTTTCTCCTCCCTTGGCCCAATAAGGTGTTACAAAAGTAGTTAAAATAGACACCGACACTATTACAGGATAAAGATACTCCGGAGTAGCCGACATATTTTTACCCAGCGATGCTATGATGTACGAAAACTCTCCTATCTGGCACATACACATACCGGCCGGCAAGGCTATCTTGAGTGTTTGACCACCGAACATAAATCCAATTGTTGCCGCAAGAGGTTTAATTAAAATTACCGCAAGCGTCAATACCAATATATGAGGCCAGTAGTCCAACAGAACAGCAGGATTGACAAGCATACCCACAGAAACAAAAAAGATTGCTCCAAAGAAGTCTTTTATAGGCCTTATGAGGGTAACGATTTTATCGCGTTGCAAGGTTCCGGAGAGTACAGATCCCATAACAAAAGCACCCAAGGCTTCGGAGATATTGGCTTTTAATGTAATAACTACCATCAAAAGACATAGCCCCAGCGACACCACAACCAGCGTTTCATCGCTCATGAGCTTTCTCAACTTTCTGTAAATGGTTGGTATAAAATAAATTCCTCCCGTAAACCACAGAAGCAGAAATACGCTAATAGTTATTATTTTAGTTGCCAGCTGCACCCCATTGAACGCCTTGCTTATTACAAAAGCCGGAAGCATTACCAATAAAAGAATTGCAACCAAGTCTTCGCATATCAATGCCCCAAAAACTAATTGAGACGACTTTTTACCTCCGATTTTAAGATCGTCGAATGTCTTTATAATTATAGAAGTAGAAGATATGGAGAGCATAGCACCCACAAAGAGAGCGGTAATGGTTTCCCAGCCAAAAATCTTAGCAGTAAGAAAGCCCATGCAAAACATTACCACAACCTCAGAAAAGACCGTAGTAGCCCCGGCACCTCCTACTGTTTTTAATTTCTTAAAACTGAACTCCAAGCCAAGCCCGAACAAAAGAAATATTACGCCTATTTTACCCCAGAGTTCTACACTTTCTATCTGAGTTGCGGAGGGGATAAAACCAACATACGGCCCCGTAAGTATTCCGGCTACTATATAACCAAGAACAAGCGGTTGCTTTAGAGCCTTAAAAACAATAGTTACCACTCCTGCCACCACAAGAATTAGGGCAAGATCAGAAAGCATTGGATGTATCGCCTCTGTCATTTGGCCTTAAATCAATATCCCGGCCGTCCTAAAAGCCTATATAAATTTGTCTTATACACTTCTACCGCTGGCTGATCGAACGGATTAACTCCAAGCATATATGCAGACACGGCGCAAGAAAACTCAAAGAAATAAAATAGCTGCCCAATGTTCCACTCGTCTATTTTTTCCATTTCTATGTATATGTTAGGCACCCCACCGCTAACATGTGCTTCGCGCGTACCCTTCTCGGCCATACGGTTAATATCTTCCAAAGAGCGCCCGGCTAAATAATCCAAGCCATCTAGATTATCTGTTGACTTGGGAACGAGCACCTCCACCTCCTTGCTTCCGGCAAGAATGGCTGTTTCAAACATAATGCGTTCGCCATCTTGTATGTACTGACCAACAGAATGTAGGTCTGTTGTAAAATCCAATGTAGCAGGAAATAAGCCCTTGTGCTCCTTACCCTCGCTCTCGGCAAAAAGCTGTTTCAACCATTCTCCAAAATACTTGAGCTTTGGATGATAGTTAATAAAAACTTCTATGCGTTTTCCTGAGCGATACATCAGGTTTCGCAATGCAGCATACCTTATGGCCGGATTGGAATCATCTTTTTTCAGCAGTAGCTCCCTAATTTGCCTTGCACCTCCCAACAAAGCTTCTATATCAAAACCTGCCACTGCTATAGGCAGAAGCCCCACTGCTGTAAGTACGGAGTATCTGCCTCCTACATCTGAAGGTATTGGAAAAGAATCGTAGCCGTACTTATCGCATATCTCTCTGAGTGCCCCGCTTTTCTGATCTGTAACCGCCACTATCCTACGGCGTGTATCTTCTTCTCCAAAACGCTCTATCATATTCATTCTCAAAATTCTAAAAGCAAGGGCAGGTTCTATTGTCGTACCCGATTTGGATATTACTATTATGCCGTACGATTTTTTCTTCAGGTAACCCAAAAGATCTGCCATGTAGTCTTCTGATATCGAATACCCGGCAAAAACTATATGAGGAGAATGCCTTTCTCCTACAGATGCAAAGCTATGCGAACAGGCTTCCAAGGCACACTTGGTTCCAAGAAAAGAACCTCCGATGCCAATAACCACAACTACATCCATTGTGCCAAGCCATCTGTCTGCAACCTGCTTACAATCTGCAACAAGATTTTGTGGAATGCTCACCGGAAGATCCAGCCATCCCGTCATATTACCACCCTTGCCTTTTCTGGAGAATAAGACATCGTATGCTTCTTTGGCCTGTTCTAATGCCTCGTTATAAACCTCTTTCTCTACACAAGATTCTATCTGTTCTGTATATAGTTCTAACATATTATGGTTATTTACCAATATTAAAATAATACAATCTTTTCCCTAATATAGTTTTTCGCTCAGCCTCTTGATAACATATGCCGGATATTTTTCTTCATACAGAATTTCATAAACAGCCTCTGCTATAGGCATATCTACTCTAAATTTCTGGTTTATACGGCTTATTGCTGCTGTGGCATAATATCCCTCAGCCACCATATTCATCTCAATTTGTGCACTTTTCACCGAATATCCTTTACCTATCATACTGCCAAACGTACGATTTCTGCTAAACTGGCTATAACCCGTTACCAACAAGTCTCCAAGGTATGGAGATGTAATTATTTTACGCTTTTTATCGGGATGAGATGCTTCCAAAAAATCGCTCATTTCGCGGAACGAACTGGTCATCAACACAGAAGCAAAGTTGTCGCCATACCCCAACCCATGCGCAATACCAACGGCTATAGCGTATATATTCTTGAGAGCTGCCGCATATTCAACTCCATATATATCGGTACCTGGCATGGTTCTCACATAACTGCACTCAAAAAAATCGCATAAAGTTTTGGCGGTAGAGATGTGTTTGCTGGTAAATGTAAGATAGGAAAGTCTTTCCATACCAACCTCCTCGGCATGACAAGGCCCGCTTACAACCCCTATCCTGTCGAACGGAATATTATGGGTCTGATGAAAGTACTCTGCAATTGTACAATCTCCCACAAAACCCTTGATGGCAGATATGATAAATTTATTCTCCAACGGCACCGAGAGCTTTTCCATTACTCCCAGAAAATATGCACTTGGAATGCAAAACACAAGCACATCTGCCCAAGATATAACCTCGTTTATATCGGTGGACATCAGTAATCTCTCCGGCTCCAGAATAACAGAACTCAAATACACCTTATTGCGGTGATTCTTCATTACTCTGTCTATATTTTTCTGATCTCTTATAAACCATGCAATTTTTTCCTGATGGTTCATAAGAAGCTTTACAAGAGCAGTAGCCCAACTACCGCTGCCTATCATTGC
Organism: uncultured Bacteroidales bacterium; assembly: GCA_900322025.1. Lineage (GTDB taxonomy): Bacteria > Bacteroidota > Bacteroidia > Bacteroidales > UBA932 > Egerieousia. The sequence goes on from ONYJ01000005.1 coordinate 16,605, forward strand.
AAACCTCAGATTTCTCTTTTCCAGTATAGTTTCCATAGTAATAGGTTTTATTTACTGATTATCAGACTGCCTGAGTGAAAGCCGTTGCCTGAGCAAAAGCCAACTGATCGCATCTTTCATTTTCGGGATGTCCTGCATGCCCTTTAAGCCAATGAAAATGTAGCGTGAAGTTCTCTGCCAATTCTGCAAATTCTCGCCACAATTCTTCATTTTTTTTCTTCTTGTTATTCTTGTCTTTGAAATCGTTTGCAAGCCAAGCCCTAAGCCAGCCTTCTTCTATAGCTTTTACAACATATTCGGAATCTGACCAAATATGCACAACGGCATCTTTCCACTTTATGGCTTTAAGCCCTTCTATTACCGCCATTAGCTCCATTCGGTTGTTTGTTGTAAGCGCTTCGCCTCCACTTAGTTCTTTACGCAGACTACCACATACGAGAATAGCGCCCCAACCTCCCGGACCGGGATTTTGCCGGCAAGAACCATCTGTGTAAAGATATATGGGTGGCCGCAAAGTTTCCATATTATTCCTCTGCTATATCAAAATCCGCCGCCTTTTTAGCTCCGCCTTCTTCTTGCCCTACTATCTGAACTGTCATAGGGTTAGAATGTATCTGCCTGAATTGTTCTCTGCTGCGATAAATATCTATTGCCAAGTATATTGCAGAAAGCATGGAGCGAGGATTTGCCTTATTCTGACCTGCTATGTCAAAGGCTGTTCCATGGTCTGGCGATGTTCTTACAACCGGCAAACCTGCAGTATAGTTTACTCCTGTATCAAAAGACAGGGTCTTAAATGGTATCAGCCCTTGATCGTGATACATGGTGAGAACCGCATCGTATTTGTTCTGTAGGGTTGCGGCAAAAAAGCCATCCGGTGGAAAAGGTCCAAAAGCATCTATTCCCATGGCATTAGCCTCCCTTATGGCAGGTATGATTATATTCTGCTCTTCTTCTCCCAGTAAGCCGCGATCTCCAGCATGAGGATTCAGACCAAGCACGGCTATTTTAGGCCTTTCTATGTAGAAGTCTTGCTTTAAGGAATCGTTCATTAGTTTTAGTTTACTCATTATCACCTCTTTATCTATTGAAGATGATACTTCTTTGAGAGGTATATGCATTGTTACCACACCCACTCTGAGAGATTCGGAACACATAAACATCAAACCGTCTTCTGCACCAAATGTTTCTATAAGATAACCGGTGTGTCCTGCATATTTGAAATGCTCCAACGTAACTCCTTTCTTGCTGAATGGGGCAGTAACTATTACATCTATATAACCGGCTTTAGCCTCTTCCACAGCCTTTTCCAAAGATGCAATGGCAGCTTTAGCACTTTCGTGAGTAAGTTTACCGGGGTCTATAAGTAAATCGTCTCCCACACAATTAACTATGTTCACCCTCTTAGGATGAGCATCTTTTGCAGAGGAAACAAGATTAGTGTTTATGTTTTCCGTATCTGGTATTTGCTTGCGATAAAATCCAAAAGCTTTGGAAGAGCCATAAACTACCGGGGTAAACATATCCAATACACTGGCATTAGACAGAGCCTTGATAATTACCTCATAGCCTATACCGTTGCTGTCGCCCTGCGTAATTCCTATAACAAGTTTCTGTTTCATAATCAAATAAAAATGGTACTAAAAACTTAAAGTTGCAATTTACAAAAAATCTCCAACACTACCTCCATTTCACTATATTTGCATTGCATACAGCAGTAGAGAATATATGGCAGATATATTAGATACTGAAATCAAATATCTTACTGGTATAGGGCCTAAACGGGCGGAAACTCTTGCCAAAGAAATAAATGTGCATAGCTTTAGAGATATGCTCTACTACTTTCCTTTTCGCTGGATAGATAAAAGCAGAGTTTACCCCATAAGCAGCATTGCTTCAGAACAAATATTTGATGGAGAAGAAGCTCCCGGCCCAACTTCGTCCTATGTACAAATCAGAGGTATTGTTACCCATAAAGAAGCCGCAGGGTTTATAAACGGGCGCCCTGTTAAGGGCAAGAGCCGGTTAATCATTACCCTAAAAGATGCAACCGGCACTATAGATTTAGTTTTTTTCAGCGGACTAAAGTGGATTAGCGAAAAACTTCGGCAAGGAGAAGAATACATCGCCTTTGGCCGACCTACCATGTTCAACAACCAGATAAACATGGTACATCCAGAAATCTACAGCCCTTCCGAAGCACTGAACTACGGCACAGGTTCCATGGCCGGCATATATTCCATTACAGAAAAAATGAAAAACGGTGGCTTTGGAATTAAAACCATAATGAAAATCCAAAGCCTACTGTTAGATAAAGTACAAGACCACATAAAGGAAACCCTGCCTGATGATATACTGAATACCTATAAGTTATGCCCACTTGCACAAGCGCTGAGGAATATACACTTTCCTGTAGGACAAAAAGAATTAGAAGCCGCACAAAGGAGGCTGAAATTTGAAGAATTGTTTTACCTGCAGTTAAGTCTTCTAAAGCAAAAAAATGCCAGGTTGGCAAAAGGTTCCGGCATAATGATGCTTAATGTAGGAGAAAAGTTTAATGCCTGCTATCATACTCTGCCTTATTCCCTTACAAATGCACAAAAGAGGGTGATAAGAGAGATGAGAGAAGATATGCGAAGCGGTAAGCAGATGAACCGATTACTGCAAGGCGATGTGGGCAGTGGTAAAACTCTCGTAGCCGTGTTACTATCTCTTATTGCCGTAGATAACGGCTATCAGGCATGCATCATGGCTCCAACAGAAGTACTTGCCAATCAACATCTAACAAGTATCACAAAATTCTTAAAAGCCACAAATGTAAAAGTAGCTCTGCTTACAGGGAGTACAAAAGCCAAAGAAAGAAAACAAATATTAGGTAGCTTAGAGGAAGGTTCTATTGATATAATTGTAGGAACCCATGCCCTACTGGAGCCAAGAGTAAAGTTTCGTGCTTTAGGTTTGGCTATAATAGATGAGCAACACCGTTTTGGAGTAGATCAACGCTCTAAACTATGGAGCAAAAACAACAACACACAAACTTCCCTCGCTCCCCATGTTATGGTAATGACAGCCACTCCAATACCACGCACCTTAGCCATGACTCTCTACGGCGATTTGGATGTCAGTATAATAGATGAACTTCCGCCAGGACGCACTCCTGTAGTTACAAAACATGCTTGGGAGAGCGAAAGACAACAGGTATTCAACTTTATGCGGCAACAGATAGACAGCGGCAGACAGGTTTTTGTTGTGTATCCGCTCATAAAAGAAAGTGAAAAGATGGACTACGAAAATCTCGAGGCCGGCTACATGCGTATTGTAGAAGAATTCAAAGCACCTCAATATATAACGGCAGTGGTTCATGGCAAGCTCAAACCAGAAGATAAGGATATTGATATGCAATTATTTGCTTCCGGCAAGGCAGATATTTTAGTAGCCACCAGCGTAATAGAAGTTGGAGTAGATGTACCTAATGCCAGCATTATGGTAATAGAAAGCGCAGAAAGGTTTGGTCTTAGCCAGTTACATCAATTAAGAGGGAGAGTGGGCAGGGGGGCAAACAAGTCTTTCTGCATTCTAATGAGCGGCTACAAACTCAGTAAAGAGAGCAAGAAAAGATTAGAACTAATGTGCTCTACTACAGATGGTTTTCTCCTCGCCGAAGAAGATATGAAAATGCGGGGACCCGGAGACATAGAAGGCACTTCTCAGAGTGGACTGGCCATAGACCTTCATATAGCCTCGCTTTCCAGAGACGGAGTTTTCCTCCAACAAGCCCGACTCGCTGCAGAAGCAGTACTCAACCAAGACCCGCTACTAATATCTGCTAAAAATAAGATACTTACAGACAGGCTCAGGCAACTAAGGCACGATGGCAAAGACATTAAAGACTATTCAGCAATATCGTGAAAGTGAACAGTCAATCACAGTTTTTTCGTATATTTGTTAAAACTGATTATCTACATAAGCCATGACCTCCACAAGACATCTTCCTCCGCACTGTAATGCCATTATGCAGGAATATTACGACAATCTGCCCATATTCAATCGGGCTAAAGAAGGGCTGCAACAGATTATACAAACAACTCTTAAGGAGGCCGGAGTTCGCACCGCTGTAATAGAATCGCGGATAAAAACAGAAGATTCCCTTGCCGGAAAGTTGGAACTTAAAGGCAATAAGTATAAGTCGCTCAGCGATATTACCGATATAATAGGCCTCAGGGTTATTACCTTTTTTACAGACGATGTAGATAAAGTGGCTACTGCCATAGAAAAACTCTTTGTTATAGACTGGGAAAATTCTGTAGATAAAAGAAAAATACACGAGATAGACAGCTTTGGCTACCTTTCTCTACACTACATCTGTTCGCACGAAACACTCCCGTTCCGATTTGAAATACAGCTCCGTACCATACTACAGCATGCCTGGGCCAATATGGATCACGATACTGGCTACAAATCCGGAGTAGAAATTCCCCGACAGTATAGGAGGGCTATGAGCAGACTGGCTGGTATGCTGGAGCTTATAGACGATGAATTCAGCAAAATAAGATCTGAACTAACAGACTATCGCAGACAAGTACAACAACTCGTGGCATCTGGCAACCTTTCAGAAGTGCCACTGGATGGAGACTCTTTCAGAAGCTATCTCGGCCTCAATCCTTTTAACAGACTCAACAGAAAAATAGCTTCCGTAAATCAAGCAGAAATTCAAGAGGTATCGCTCATGCCGTATATGAGCATATTCAAATGGTTAGGTTGCAATACTCTCGGCGATATAGATAAATTTATCTCTAAGTATTCAGAAGGAGCCTACCAAATTGCATGCTATCAGATAGGATTAACTGATTTAGATATCATCTCCTCATCCATAGGACCCCAGAATCTATGTATAGCATATATTTTGAAGGGCGGAGGCGGCAAAGCAGGCATATGCCATCTATTCAATTTATTGAACGGGACTTCTGAGGGGAGCGAGACCATGTCTCAACTAATTGTAGAACAGGCAAAAGACTTGCCTTTTATGAATCAATAACTATGGCAAATAATCCATTAGACACTCGGATATTAGACAAGGCTATAATATTTGCAGTAAAATCTCACGCCGGAACAGAACGTAGAGGCAAAAGTTTTCCGTACATAGTGCACCCTATGGAGGCGGTTGAAATAGTAGCCACAATAACCTCAGACCAAGAGCTTTTAGCGGCGGCTATTCTACATGATACTGTGGAAGATACAGATATTACCATAGAACAGATACGCACAGAATTCGGAGAACGCATAGCCTCCATAGTAGCTGCAGAAACAGACAAAAAAGAAAAAGGCAAAAGAGATGATAGCGATTGGAGAAAAAGGAAGCAGGATGCTATCAATCGCATAGCAGCTGCGCCCATAGATGTAAAAATAGTAGCTATGGGCGACAAACTCTCCAATATGAGAGCAATTGCCAGAGACTACTCCGTTATGGGCGATAAGCTATGGGAGATATTCCATTCTAAAGACAAAAAAGACCACGAATGGCATTATCGAGGCCTGGCAGATTCTCTCAAAGAACTCAAAGAGACGTATGCCTACAAAGAATTTGCAAAGCTTATAGAGCAGGTTTTTGGCAATTAAAATCTATTAACTTTCATTATGGAACCTATTAAAATATCTCTCAACGATTACATTCTGACTGGCGGAGGTGCTAATGGAGAAAGTTACGACCATAAAACAGATCCTACGGTTATGCTCAAACTTTACTTCCCCGGCAAAATCATTCAGCCTCTGGAAGAAATGATGATGGCCCAAAAAGTGTATTCACTCGGCATACCCACTCCGGAACCGGGAGAATATGTAGTTACGGAGGACGGACGCTATGGAATAAGGTTCCACAAAATTGTAGGTAAGGTCTCTTTCAGCAGAGCCACTGGAGATAATCCGGAGAAAGTTGGTTTCTATGCATCGGAGTTTGCAAAAATGTGCCTGAACCTACATTCAATGCACATAGACACCACTCAATTCGAGAATGTAAAACTAAGATATTTCAAATTTTTGGAAGAAAATCCATTTTTTACAACAGCAGAAAAAGACAGGCTCGCAAAATTTATAGCCGATACTCCAGATGAAGATTCACCGGTTCATGGAGACCTTCAGTACAGCAATGTTATCTTTGCAGGAGACAAGAAGTATTTCATAGACCTTGGAGATTTTGGCTGGGGCAACCACCTCTTTGATGTTGGCATGGTTTATCTATGCTGCTATTTGAGCGATGAAAAATTTATAAGAGAAACCTATCACATGCCTAAAGCCGTAGCCATGCAGTTTTGGGACAATTTTGCTCCGGTTTATTTTGGCAACAGCATGTCTTTGAAAGAAATAGAAGATATGATAATGCCCTATGCCGGCTTAAAGACTCTGCTCGTAGAACGCAATACCAACTGCCCTATGCCGGAATTTAGGGCTGCACTAAAAAGTATATTATGAACATCAAAGAAATGAGAGACAGGGCCATCAAGAGACGGTCGAGATTGACAGGACTCCTACTCATCTTAATTGCAGTAGGTTTTTTGGAACTTCTCTCGCTGGCGCAGGCTTATTATGCCCAACGCGGCATACGCCAAGAAGCTCAGGCTAAAGCCGAAGGGCAACTCAATGCAGCCCACAGTGATATCATGAATATTGTGAATCAGGCAGAGAGTGCAGTAAGAAATAGTGTATGGATAGCTCAGTGGTGCTTGGATGTGCCAGACAGTCTGCCAAACATCCCAAAACTCCTCGTACATAACAACCCAATAGTAGCAGGCTCTACAATAGCCATGGTACCCGGTTATTATAAAGACCGTCCGCTATTTGCACCTTATACCGCAATTACTAACGGGGAAATAATAAACAAAAGCTTAGCTACCGCAGAATATGACTATCCTTCTCAAGAGTGGTTTACCAAACCTATCGAATTAGATAGAGGTTATTGGTCTGAGCCTTATATAGATAAAGGCGGCGGAGAAATTCTCATGACCACCTACTCTTTTCCCATAAAAGACCGTAACGGCAGAATAGCAGCTGTGCTAACAGCAGATCTTGATTTGGGATGGCTCACGGTACTTACGCAAGGAATCAAGATTTATCCTCATGCTTTCAGTACAGTAGTAAGCAGGAGCGGCCATATTATGGTAAGTCCGGCAGAGACCCTGATTATGAACAAAACCATAAACGAATTTGCTGCATCAAGCAAAGACTCTGCAAGCCTTAACAAACTCAATCGGGCTATGCTCAGCAAAAAGAGCGGTAGCATGTCCATAACCTATGAAGGTATTAAGAACATGGTCTATTTCAGGCCGATAGAAAGAACAGGGTGGGCTATGAACATCTTTATTCCGGAAAAAGAAATGTTTGCAGGGCTAAAGAGTGTAAACCGCAAGATACGAGCTCTACAGTTTTTGGGTCTATTGCTTATAGCTCTTATTTTCCATGCAGTAGCCAAGAACCAACTCAAGTTCAAAAGCATTGCCGACAAGAAAGAAAAAATGGAGAATGAACTTCATATAGCCAGCAGCATACAAATGTCTATGATTCCTAAAATCTTTCCTCCTTTTCCGGAGCGCAAAGATATTGATATGGCTGCCACTATAGTTCCTGCAAAGGAAGTAGGCGGAGACCTATACGACTTCTTCATCAGAAACGAAAAACTCTTCTTCTGTATAGGAGATGTGTCTGGCAAAGGCGTGCCGGCTTCGTTAGTTATGGCCGTTACCCGTAGCTTGTTCAGAAGCTTGGCAAACCACGAAGATAGCCCTAAGGCAATTGTATCGTCTATGAACGACAGTATGGCAGATATGAACGAAAGCAGTATGTTTGTAACCTTCCTATGCTGTGTTTGGGATTTGCATACAGGCCAACTAAAGTACTGCAACGCAGGACACAATGCTCCTCTGTTGTTTACCAACAAGATAAGCAGTTTAGATGTGTTGCCAAACTTGCCTTTAGCCGTAATGAAAAATTTTGAATATGTAGAGCAAGAAGCCATACTACATTACGATGATGCCATTTTCCTCTATACAGACGGAATTACAGAAGCCGAAAACTCAGACAGACAACTATTTGGCATAGAACGATTAACCAAAGTATTATCTTGCAGAAAAGGGGCTTTAGAATCTCTACAAAGTGTACAGAATGCCGTTAGCGAATTTGTTGGCAACGCCCCTCAGAACGACGACAGGACAATGCTCTTTATCCATTTCCTAAGCAACCACAACGAAAAAGAAAACACTAAAACAATTACCATACACAATGATATAAATCAAATTCATGATGTATTCAATTTTGTAGAATCCATCGCCGAAGAAAAAAAACTTAGTCAAACTTTAGCCTCGAGCATAAATCTTGCTTTAGAGGAAGCTGTTACTAATGTAATACTTTATGCATACAAACCAGAAGGCAAAAAAGAATGTGAAAAAGATATGCCGATAGACATCATGGCTGTTTTAGGCAACGATGAACTGAATTTCGTTATCACAGATTCCGGCATTCCGTTCGACCCTACATCGGCTCCTAAGGCAAACACAAATACCAGTGCAGAAGAGCGAGATATCGGAGGCTTAGGCATACACCTCTTCATGACTATTATGGATGAAGTGCGCTATAACAGAATCAATGGCAAGAATGTACTCTCTATGAAGAAAAAAATTGTATAACTGTAGAAAAACACCATACTAATGCAAACTAACATAAGTAAAAAAGACAACAACATAATTGTTGAATTCATTGGCCGCCTTGACACTCCTGCGGCTCAGGAGATAAGCAAAGAAGTTTCTGAACTACAAGAGAATGCAGATAAGACTATCACCATAGACTGCACCAGCTTAGAATACATTTCCAGCTCTGGTCTAAGAATCTTTCTTTCTCTAAAAAAAGCTGCTGCCCAAAAAGGTGGAAAGGTTATAGTAAAAAACATTAACAACGAGATTCGTAGCGTCTTTATGATGACAGGCTTTCTGAATCTCTTTGAAATTATATAACTCTTTCAACTATAACGAGGTTACTTAAGTTTGAAAGTATCTTTAAGGGTTACGGTACGGTTGAATACCGGTAGTTCTGAAGTAGTGTCAGGGTCTTTAAAGAAGTAACCGATTCTCTCAAATTGTACAGCAATACCCGAAGTGTCGTCTAAAAGCGCCGGTTCGGCATAGGCCGCAACTATATCCATGGAGTGAGGATTTAAAAAGTCTTTGTAGTCTGAATCTTCAGGTATCTGATCCATGAACTGCTCGGTAAACAGACTATCTATCAATCTAACCTCCAATTTTTTTGCATCAGCAACACTTACCCAATGTATGGTTCCCTTAACACTTCTCCACTCCCCTACGCCCGGCTTGGATGAAGGATCGTAAGTACAGATTATTTTGGTAACATTACCGCTACTGTCTTTTATTACCTCCTTACACTTAATTATATAACCATATTTCAGCCTCACCTCTCCATTTGGTTGCAGGCGGAAGTATTTCTTCGGAGGATTCTCCATAAAGTCGGCCCTCTCTATATAAACATGGCCGGTAAACGGAATCCTGCGCTTTGGTCCATCTGGGTACGCAGGGTTAAGAGGAGCTTCCAGCCATTCTACCTGTCCTTGCGGCCAGCCCTCCAGCTCCAACTCTACAGGATCTAATACCGCCATGTATCTATTTGCACGAGCATTCAGATCTTCTCGAACACACCACTCCAAAAGAGACAGGTCTATTATATTATCTCTTTTGGCCACCCCTACCTTTTCTGCAAACATTTTGATACTCTCAGGAGTATAACCCCTTCTTCTTATACCGCAAATAGTAGGCATTCTTGGATCGTCCCAACCTCTTACGTAGTTGCTATTTACAAGCTCCAATAGTTTACGCTTACTCATAACTGTGTATGTAAGATTAAGACGCGCAAACTCATACTGACGAGAAGGGAATATGCCTAATTTTTCTATAAACCAATCATACAGAGGACGGTGAACATCAAACTCCAGAGTACATATACTATGGGTTATACCTTCAATAGAATCGCTCTCTCCATGGGCATAATCATACATAGGATATATGCACCACTTAGTTCCTGTTCTATGATGAGGAGTATAATTGATACGATACATGATTGGATCTCTGAATAGCATGTTAGGATGCGCCATATCTATTTTAGCCCTCAACACTTTCTCTCCCTCCTTAAACTTACCATCACGCATATCGCGGAAAAGAGCTAAATTTTCTTCCACACTACGATTGCGCCACGGCGAAGGCACTCCAGGCTTCTGAACTGTTCCACGATTGAGGCGTATCTGCTCTAAAGACTGATCGTCAACATAGGCTAAACCCTTGTTTATTAGGTCCTCTGCCCAATCGTAGAGCTGCTGAAAATAATCCGAAGCGTATCTTTCCTCTGCCCACTCAAATCCAAGCCAGCATATATCGTTCTTTATGGAATCTACATATTCAACATCTTCCTTGCTTGGGTTTGTATCGTCGAATCGGAGATTAGTCTTACCACCGTACTTCTGAGCCACCCCAAAGTTCAGGCAAATGCTTTTAGCATGTCCTATGTGGAGATAACCATTAGGCTCCGGTGGAAAACGAGTAAGTATAGTCTTATGACGACCGGATTTCAAATCTTCTTCTATTATTTCTTCAATGAAATTGAGGCTTTTCTCCGTATTCTCTTCCATAACTGTAACTTGTAAATGAATATTAGAAACTACACACAAATATAGCCATAATTAGCTTATTTGGCCATATTCTTATTAACTTTGCATATATGATAAGATCTATGACAGGGTACGGCAAGGGAGAATGTGTACTTGCAGACCACAGTAAAATAACCGTAGAGATAAAAACTCTGAATGGTAAAAATGCAGACATTAGCATTAAGAGCCTGCTTATTCCTAAAGACAAAGAATTAGAAATAAGAAAGTTGCTAACAAAAGAACTGGTAAGAGGCAGCATAGAAATCTCCATTTCTAACGCCACAAAGCATACTTCTGCCAGAGTGCAGAACCTAAATAAGAGTGCTGCACTATCCTACATAGAACAAACCCATAGGATTATGGCCGAGTATGCCAGAGAACAAGATAAAAAAACTAAAAAATCAGCAAGGCGTAACGCTTCTCAGGAAGCCGGCTTAGATGCCTGTATTACTCCTCTTGCAGAAGC
>ONYJ01000174.1 GCA_900322025.1 uncultured Bacteroidales bacterium
AACAATTGTTTTACACCCTGCACCTTTTAAATACGAAATAGGCATGGTTTCCATACCACCCACAGGTCCCCATACGAACTTAGGGCCTTTTATCTTCCACAATAAACCAGGTTCACGATAGCCAATCATGTTCAACTGATGTAGGATGTCAATCTTTTGCTCTTCACATATCTTTTTGGCAATCTCCAACGAACGCTGTTGCCACTTTCGATAATGCCAATAAAAACGCCAGTCGCCCTGGTTCCAACACATTTTCCTCACCTCTGGTGTTACTGGATTATAATAAAAATGCATATTTTTGCCTTGAGGTAAAGTTGGAACAACAGCCTCAATCTTTTCACGAAACTCTTCTTCTGTGATAATAAACAACTCACAATGCTTCGCCAAATTCACACACCAATTCCACCCCATACCAGGCTCACTCCCCATATTTGGAGAACATGCATAGGCATTTACAAGAACACGTATCATTTTTCTAACAACTGCTTACACAATTGATATATTCTTTCAGAAGCTTTTTCTGGAGTGTAATTATCCTGCATTTTAACAGACTTTTTACCCATTGCCTCCAAATCAGCATTATGAACTTTAGAGAGAGCTGCACAAAAATCATCTTTGTCCAAGGGGTCAAAAAAGAATCCATTCTCGCCGTTTTTCACCAGTTCAGGATAGCACCCATTATAAATTGAAGTAAGGATCGGCAATCCACATGCCATCGCCTCTGGAACAACCAGACTCCAATTATCTTCAAGAGTCGGCATCAAGAAAACATCAGAAATAGCGTAATACTTATAGATCTCATTATATGGAATTCCTCCCAAAACCTTAATTGACGAGCAAGCTTTTTCATTGATCATATCAACAAGAACGCCTCGGCCAATCATGAGAAGGACGTCATTTGGGTAGGACACGACATGTTTCTCCCATGCTTCTAGCATCTGAGCAACGCCTTTTCGCTCCACAAATTGTCCGACAAACAAATAAACCAACCCGTTATTTGTTTGATATTGGCCCCGTAATGATTCTCGTTCATTTTGAGGGTAGTTTACTGTTTGCTGACGTAAGAAAACCGTATCAGCAGCCATACACCCCTCCTGTATAGGAACCTTTGCAAGTTTTAGCTTCTTCAGATATTTAATTGTAAGCGAACCATTCACAATATATCCAGAAACAAAATGACCTATTATTCTCCTATAAAAGGTTCGCCATTTCGGAGAGTTTCTTTCTACATACTCTGTACGTTCATAGTCAATAACCAATGGCTTTGAGAATATAATACAGTACAGCAGAGCTATGGGACACCATTGAAAGAAGCCGTCAACAATTACAATATCTGGCGATATTTTTTTCAGCCATCTAAAAACGCCTCTTGTCACAGGAATACCAATACTCGCATTGGCAAAATTGGAGGATGCATTACCTATCACCAATCTTTTATACGACGTATTAATATTGCAATGTTCACCAAGTGAAACTTTCAATTTTTCAAGCAAAGACTCATCCATTTCTTGAGTTCCAGCCATCAGGTAAAAGTTATCATGAGTAAGCTTCTTGAGTCCTTCATAAACCGGCAAACGATAATTACCGAACCAGGGATTTAGCCAAAGGATTTTCATATCTTATATATTTCAAAACTGTAACAAAGATGGATATGGTAAAAGAAGCGCTTCCAAGGTTGTGCAATAAGTGAAGGCACCTCTTTCTAAGAAGAAATAAAAAAGGAAAATAAAAAAAAGAGGAATAATAAAACAAATACGCTTTGTCAATTCAGAATCATGACGAAGTGGAGGGAATAGGACAAACGGAATAAAAGAATACAAAACATAGAATATTCTGTACTGTATTAAAGGAGCAAATGATAAATTTAAAACGAAAATAGAGATAGCCAAGCATATATTAAAATAAATAGGGCACTCTAGAATTCTTTTTTTTATAATAGCATAAATACTCATTAATAACATGGGGATTGTAACAATCATTATGGCCAACATGTTTGCTTCATTTCCATCAGACTGCCCCACAGCAGAAGATGCTCGCGAAAGAGTAGAAACGATGTCTCCTTGTCCAGTCAATCTTTCTAAGATAAAACTTGCGACAATCATGAATGACAATGTTGCACCAAAAGATATGCCGCAAAACAATATAAGTTGTTTTTTAGTCAACCACATAAAAAAAAAAGGAACTGCAGACAACAATATCAACAATGCCATACTATTATGGATATTGAAAGCCACCACGCACCATAGTATATATCTTTTCAGCGAAATATCGCGCCATACAATAGCATACATCATAATAGACGTAGCTAAAAGCTGTCGTATCAAATGAGCAGTAAGACTGAAATACTGCGTAAAAAACGAAATAGTCAAAACACCCGACACCAGCACATACATCTGAAGAGAATTTCTTCTTCCATACTCAAAAAAAGATATTAGCAGAAAAAAATAAATCAGAAATGACAGTATCGCTACAAATATGGAAGCATGACCAAACGTGGCATAATATAAAAAATATACCATTGTTCCATATACGACCTCATGAATGCGATCATCATCAGTCAAATATGACAGCGTTTTCAAATAACCTCTGAAAGGAACATTCTCATACATGCTCACATATTCTTCCAAATCGCTCTCCACCAACTTAGTTGAATTCAAAGCTGCCATATATAGGCAAATCATCAATAGAAGTGGTAAACATTTGTTATAGTCATCACCTCTAAGCGCATAGAGAATAGCTATG
>ONYJ01000025.1 GCA_900322025.1 uncultured Bacteroidales bacterium
AAATAACACTATCTTTACACAAAACATTCAAGCACAATGAAAAAAATTTTTCTGTCTTTTCTGCTTATAAGCATAGCGGTGTTTTGGTCATCCGGCTTTGCTCAAGAAACAGACTTTCCTTCCGGAAAGTTTGATGTTAATAAAGATAGTGTTTATATTCCGTTTGAATTCAGAGGGGCATGGCTTTCTACCGTAGAAAGTATAGATTGGCCCAAGGTTAAAATTTATCTCGATAGAAAAATAAAGCCCGATGGCTCTATGGAGAGTTCTTTTGAAAGCAATCGCAGAATTCAGATGCAGAGAGACTCTCAGAAGACCGCCTTGGTAAGTTTGATAACCAGCTTAAAGCGAGCTGGCTGTAATGCTGTGATGTTTCAGGTGGTTAGCAATACAGATGCACTTTATCCTTCGAAAATTTTGCAGTGGGCACCAAGCCTTACGGATACTCCTGGTGCAAGTCCGGGATACGATCCATTGGCTCTTGCAGTAAAGACTGCTCACTCTTTGGGGATGGATATTCACGCATGGATAAATCCACTTAGAATAGGTAAGGTAGAACTCCCTCGCAGAGAAGATAATATCTGCTATGTAAACTCTAAGTATGTTCAGGAACACAAGGGAAGACTCTATTGGGATCCCGGACAGGAGTGGGTAAGGCAATATCTTGCTTCTCTTGCAACCGAATTGATGCAAAACTACGAACTGGACGGGTTGCATATAGACGACTATTTTTATCCGTCTGGCCTGAAAAACAACAAAGATCAGGCAAAAAACGGAGAAAAAATTTGGAACGATGAGGCTCTGTTTGCAGAATTTGGTAAAGGCAAAACTCTGGATGAATGGCGAGAGAGTAATATAGACGAAATAGTGAGAGTAATGCATGAGGCTGTTCATAAAGTGAATCCCAACGCTGTTTTTGGGGTTTCTCCGGCAGGAAGGCTCGTGAATACTCAGGGCTTATATGCCGATCCAAGAAATTGGGCAAAGCAGGGCACTATAGATTATCTGATACCTCAGATATACTGGCAGCACGGTCATGCTATAGCAGACTTTAAAACCGTATTAGATAGCTGGGCTGGCATTTTGGGAGATACTCCGGTAATAGTAGGCTTGGCAGCATACCGATACAAAAGCAAGGAATTTCCGGAATTTTCGGAATATGAAAAACAAGTATTTGAGTGCAGACAAGCCCCTTCTTTACCAGAACCACAAAGACAGAATGTGGTGGGAGAATGTTGGTTTACAACACACGATATAATTACAGATGAGTTTACCGGAAAAATGCTGAATTCTTTTTATTCAGAGGAAGTCTTGCCTCCATTTTTGGGTAAAGATCCGGCTCCGTTGTCCAGCCCCGATATATTTAAAATGGGAAAGCATATCAGATGGAGCGAGATTCCGGGAGCCGACAGTTTTGTTGTGTACAAGTTGGAAAAAACCAAAGAAAAAACAGCAGAGGGTGGTGTTGTGTGGAAGGCTAATCTTCTAAAAAAGTTACGGGGTTTTATTTACAAATGCGATGAGGGAGGAAATTACATAGTGTTGGCCTGTAAAAAAAATCGTTATTCTCAAAGAAGTAATGTGTTATATATAAAATAGAATAATACAACAGACCGATGAAAAAGCTACTTAGGGTATTGCTCCTGCTTGTTCTTTTTTTTGGGGTGATGGAACCGGTTGCCGCTGTATTTGAAGAGCGCGACCTATACCAAACATTAAGAGTGTTAAGAGCAGAATTAAAGCATGTTTACAACAGAACAGCAAAAGCTCGTGAGTCCATCAAAATATCTCGTGAAAATCAGCAAAAGCAGATGGTTGAGCTAATGGAAGATTGTAACGAGCTTTCTATTATTCTTTATTCACAAAAGCAGAACTTTATTTTTGACTTAACCTATGCGCTTGAAGAAGTATCCAAGAGGTATCGCGCATTTGCACGTAATCGTCGTCCGTTTGTTGATATAATCACTCAAATGGACATAGAGATAGAAAGATATCAAAAGCTTATATATACCCTAAAACGCATTCCACCGGTTAGAATAGAAGAAGCCGACAGTCTGCATTTAGAAGATTCTACTTTTATTATGGCAAGCAGGCTGCAAGAAGAAACACGCCAGTTGGTTGAAAAGAATTTAGGAAGCCGCTTATTGCAGGACCGAAGGCAGAAACCTTTGCAGGACAAAGTAGCTCCGGCATCAGAGAAAGCAACAAAAACAGAGAAAGTTGCAAAGGCAGAGGAAGCTGCAAAGGCAGAGGAAGCTGCAAAGGCGGAGGAAGCTGCAATATCAAAAATAACAGAAGCAGTAGAGCCGGCAGATTCAACTCAAACAACGGTCTCAGATTCTTTGGTAACAAATAACGATAGTGTGGCTGTTCTGCGACAGACTAAAAACAGAAATATACTAAAGGCTATAGCCAACACAATCTTTTCTGGGAACGTAGATAAAGAAGAAGACAATATAAAGGCGAATACGCGCGAAAGAGACATTGTTTTAGATTCTATTAATCGGGAAACTGGAACACAATACACGTTTTTTCTTTCCGGCTCTGCCCTACAAAACAGAGATAGTTGTTTGCTTTATTCAGAGGCTTTGCTTACTGTTTATCAGGAGGCCAGAGAAGCCATAATTGCAGACAGCATAAACTATAATGCCACTTGGGTTCAACTGCAGGAAGCGTATAATTATGCACAGAACAGATACATAGAAGTACAGAAAAAAATATTCATAGAGGGGCAGACAGGATACTATTCTATATTGAACAGATTTCAATATCATTGTACGAGAGTGAAGATGGATATGGCAGATAAGTGGGGAGCTTCTTCCTATGCCGGCACAGGCGTTAAGAGCCAGTGGAGATTACAGAATTTTATCAGTCTTGTTCTGTTTGTGTTATTCTATCTACTAGCATCCATAGGTTTAAGCCATCTGATAGTGAAGATTCTGAAGCGGAAGGTAAAGTTCTTTAGAAGTGAAAAGTTCCGTAATCATGGGCTGTGTATGGCCTTGTTTATTATCGTGGTTGTTTTTGCCATAGCTATTACTATAGCAATGATGTCTTCTAACCAAAACTTCATGAAGATGGGAACAAGGTTGTTGGTTGAGTTTGCTTGGCTACTGGCAGCTATCTTCTTATCTTTTGCAATTAGGCTTAAAGCAGATCAGGTAAAAGCAGGCTTGCGTGCGTATGTTCCTATTATGGTACTTTGCCTTATAATTATATTTGTAAGAATATCATTTGCCCCTAATAGCCTTATGAATATAACACTGCCTCCATTGCTTTTAATTTTTTCTTTTTGGCAGGCGCGAGTGTGTCGTAAGTTAAGGATCCGCCTTCCGTTTTACGATATGGTATATAACCTTATTACGCTTTTAGTTCTTTTGGCTTCAACGGTAATGGCGTTTAGCGGATATATATTCTTGAGTATATTGGTGATTATATGGTGGATATTCCAACTCACGGTTATTCAAACCATAACAGCTGCTTCGGATATGATAAAACTGTACTATGAAAATTATATGCTAAAGCGTAAGAAAGCTTATCGTATAAATCATAGTTTTCTGATAAACAGAAAGGTAAAGGGTTCTCATATAGAGGTAACTTGGCTATATGATCTTTTACGCAAAGCGATACTTCCGATAGCATCTGTATGGTCTATACCTATGTGTGTTTACATGGCATCTAAGGTATTCGACCTTTCTATGGTAAGCGTTTCGTTTCTGCAGGCAGACTTTCTAAACTATAAAGTATTACATCTTTCTGTAACAAAGATTCTGACGGCAATATCTCTGGCTTTTGCATTTAATTGTATCTGCTATGTAATCAAAGCTTTTTACAGAGTATATAAAATCAGATCTACCCTCGCCCGCACCGGCCAAAAAGAATTACCGGAGAATATGATAAACTTTACCTTATCCAATTCTATAATTAGCGTGGTTGTATGGGGGATATATATAGTAACATGCTTTGTCTTATTGCATATCCCAAGCACTGCCATAAGCATTATAGGAGCCGGCTTGGCCACAGGTGTGGGTTTTGCTATGAAAGATGTTATCAACAACTTTTTTTATGGTGTGTCGCTTATGAGTGGCAGGCTTAGGGTTGGAGATTATGTAGAGTGTGATGGTATTCGCGGAGTAGTGGATAGTATAAATTATCAAAGTACGCTTATAGAAACGGAGCATGGCAGCATAATGGCGTTCCCAAACAGCAATCTGTACAACAGAAACTTTAAGAACCTTACGCGCAACAACGCCTACGAATTGTTGATACTTCCTGTTGGCATTAAATACGGCAACAATGTAGATAATGTTCGCTCGTTGTTGAAGAAAGCTCTTATAAAGCTGAATGTCAAAGACAAATACGACAGAGATATCTTAGACTCCAAATATGGAATAGTGGTTCGTCTTTCCGAATTTGGCGACAACAGTATAGTGCTGAAGGTGTATCAATATGTACTCGTTACAGAACGCTACAAGTATGCAGCGGCAGCAAATGAGGTTATTTACACCACATTAAACAAGAACAACATAACAATACCATTCCCGCAGAGGGATGTTTACATAAAGCAAATTCTAAAAGAGGAAGCACCTGCTCCTACTTCAGAACTTTGAGTTGTTTGCCTATCTTGGTAAAGGCTGCAATAGCACGGTCTAACTGTTTCTTTGTATGACCGGCTGAAACTTGAACTCTGATACGTGCAAGGTCTTTAGGAACAACAGGATAATAGAAACCTACTACATATATACCTTCTTCCAGAAGCTTTGCTGCCATTTGCTGAGAAAGTTTGGCATCGTAGAGCATAATAGCGCATATTGCACTCTGAGTAGGCTTTATATCAAAACCGGCCTTCTTCATTTTCTCCACAAAATATGCAGTGTTTTCGTGTAGTTTGTCTTGCAATTTGTTGGTACGGCTCATCATGTTGAACATCTCAATACCGGCAGCCGCTACCATAGGAGGGATAGAATTTGAGAATAGATACGGACGGGATCTCTGTCGGAGCATTGCGATAATTTCTTTCTTTCCTGTTGTAAATCCGCCAACCGCACCACCAAAACTCTTGCCGAGGGTTCCGGTTAAAATCTCTACTTTTCCCCTAAGCTTATATAGTTCAGTGGTTCCTCTTCCGGTTCTTCCTACAACTCCCGCAGAATGGCTTTCATCTACCATAACCATGGCATTGTATTTTTTTGCCAAGGCATATATTTTATCTACCGGAGCAACATTACCATCCATAGAAAACACACCGTCTGTTACAATTATTCTGTAGCGTTGTTTCTGAGCTTGCTTTAGGCATTTCTCAAGTTCTTTCATATCTGCATTAGCATATCTGTAACGAACAGCCTTACAGAGTCTTACACCGTCTATTATAGAAGCGTGATTTAGGGCATCTGAAATAATAGCATCATCTTCTGTAAACAGAGGTTCAAAAACACCACCATTTGCATCAAAGCAAGAGGTGTAGAGAATGGTATCCTCTGTGCCAAAAAATTCAGAAATCTTTTCCTCTAATTTTTTTTGTAAATCTCCTGTACCGCAGATAAACCTTACGGAACTCATTCCGTATCCATGGCTATTGAGAGCTTTTTTAGCGGCATTGATGAGCCTTGGATTATCAGACAAACCAAGATAGTTGTTGGCGCAGAAGTTTAAGACATGCTTTCCGCCGGCAACGGTAATGTCTGCTCTCTGAGGAGAGGTTATTATTCTTTCTTCTTTATACAGGCCTGCCTTTTTAATAGAATTGAGCTCTGTTCTAAGATGAGACTGAAAATCTTTATACATATATCTTTTTTTTATAGTTGCTTAATAGAACAAAAGTACGATTTCTAAAAAAATAATGCTAATTTAGCAACCGATATTTGACACAAAAGATAGAATTATGGAAATAAATGTAACTGATTCTAATTTCAAGGAAGTTGTTTTGGATAGTAAACTTCCCGTGCTGGTAGATTTTTGGGCTACATGGTGCGGTCCTTGCCGTATGGTGGCTCCTATAGTAGAAGAACTGGCAAAAGAGTACGAAGGCCGGGCTGTTGTTGCAAAGTGCAATGTAGATGAAGCTCAGGAAGCTCCTGTAAACTATGGAATAAGAAATATACCTACCCTTTTATTTTTCAAAGATGGAGAACTAAAAGACAAGATGGTAGGCTCAAACACCAAAGATGCCATAGAGGCCAAATTAAAAGCCTTGCTTTAAATCATAAACTAAACACATATGAAAAAAACAACAAGATTTGCATTTACATTTGTGGCTCTGCT
>ONYJ01000081.1 GCA_900322025.1 uncultured Bacteroidales bacterium
CAAAAATCTCCGGCGTTTCACGCCGGCCGAACCGGAATCCCGCTCCGCCGTAGCGGAGCGGGCATTCTTTTCTTCCGGAATCTACACGCATGATGAGTCAGATCTCTGATATTAATTGTGATTTCATAGTGGTAGATAACTGCTCTCCAAATGATTCATACGAGCAATTAGCAAAAGCTTCAAAGCTACTGAATTATACATTATTGAAGAGTGATTCTAACGGGGGATATGCTAAAGGAAACAATATTGGCTTACGTTATGCGAAAAAGCATGGGTATCATTATGGCTGGATTATGAATAACGATATCTTGTTTGAATCAAATTTTTCCTTAAGCAGATTGTTGGGCGTTTTTCAGCAGGCTGATGATATTGCAGTAGTAAATCCGGATGTCTATTCTGCAGATGGAAAACTATATAACCGAGATTCCAAACGTTGGACTTTTAGCGATTTGTCGTTTGGTATGTATAGATACAAAAAAACAGGAAGAGAAATCTTTGATCAGGGTGGATGGGGATATATTTATAGACCGCAAGGATGCTGTATGGTATTGGATTTGCAAAAGTGTTCAGAAGTAGGTTTCTTTGACACACACACATTTCTTTACTGTGAAGAACCTATTTTAGCGGAGCGTTTACTAAATAAAGGCTACAGATGCGCTTGTGATATATCAAATAAAATAGTTCATAATCACTCTTATACCGTTCATAGTTCTCTTGATAGACAAAGAGTGATAAATACACATTTAAATAGTTTCATGTACTATTTAACAGCATATAGAAAATTTTCTGGATTCAAGCTGGCCGTATGTATGTTATTTCAGAAGATTAAGTTAACATACTTGGAAAAGTAATCTATTCATAGACAAGTGATGTTACTTTAAATAACAAGTGACGTAAATTAGGAGTTTTGATGGCTATAGATTTGTTATATATTTCTATGATGATGCCTCAGAAAAAAGCAAATAATGGTGGGGCACATACATTTTATTATTATATAAATAATATGGCAAAGCAGAGGAATATCAACGTTACATTAATTGCCAAGGCCCGTGACAAAAAGGAGGCATCGACTCAAATAGATAATGTGAGAATATTTCCAATATTAAATGAAACGCTTACGGCTGCGCACCCAGTGAGGCTGTTGAAGGATATAAATTCGAAGATCAATCCATTTGCTAAGAAAGGAAATACGCTTAGGGAATCTATCTACACTCAAATTATAGATACAATTATAGATATCGATATCCATCCGGATGTGATCGTTTTGGAATTTTCACAAATGGCATATTTAGTATATCCATTAAAGAAGAAATTCCCTGAAGCGAAATTTCTTGTTTCTGAACATGATGTAAGTTACCTTTGGTATAGAAGGAAAAGTGCATCTCAGAACAACTTTATCATGAAGAAATACTGGAATATGATTGGAAAATATCGAAAGAAGATGGAACTTGACGCGATTGACCATTGCGATATTATTATGCCGCACAATGAAAAAGATAGAAGATTATTAATAACGGATGGTGTTGATCCTGCCAAAGTGTGCCCGCTTGTTCCATATTATGAAGAAATTAATGTCTCGAGACAACCGAACTATAGAGATGTGATAATTTATGGAGCAATGGACAGACCTGAAAATTACCAAAGTGCGATATGGTTTATTAACAAGGTAATGCCACTATTAACAGATTTGGATATTAGGTTGTTAGTAATCGGTGGCAACCCTCCGGAGAAACTCCGCAATCTTGATAATCATAATATAAAGATTCTAGGATTTGTTGATGATTTAAAACCTTATTTTTCAAGTTGCGCGGCGATGGTTGCACCATTGTCATTAGGAGCAGGGATAAAAATCAAGGTACTTGAGGCAATGTATGCAGGTATACCGACTTTGACAAATGAGATTGGTATTGAAGGAATACCTGCAACTGATAAAAAGGATTATTTTCTGTGTAACTCATCTGAAGATTATGCTGGAGTTTTGAAGCAGATTATTGATCGAGAAGTAGATTTGAACACCATATCCATTAATGCACATAAATGCATCGTTGATAACTTTGATAAAGAACGATCTTTTGAAGAGTACTATAACAGGATTCTAAGATTATCCGGGAAATCATAATATGACGATTAGTATACCAAAATTAGGCTTTCCAAAGACTTGCTTTTGGTTAGCGTACATTGCCTATTTCATTGCACGATACATGGAATATACCTCTGTTCTTTCACTTGATGGGGCTGAGACGGTCATCAATAATATTAAAATTGCAACTTATATAGTATTTGTATGCTTAATTATATCGAAAAAAGTAATTCGTATAGTTAAAAATGGAAATTATATATTATTTATATTAGCAGTTATTGGTGTTGCGACTTATCAAATCATCTTCGGACGAGGCAATTCCATTTTTGTAATTGCTCTGATAGGTCTTGCATATTACAATTTATTCAGTGATGATTATAGTGATTCCTTCGTATTTGCAAATCTGAAATTGAACATTTTAATGTTTACGACGGTTATTATTTTAAACACTGCAAAAGTTTTACCTAATGTTACAACCACAGTACAAAAAGTAGGTGGCGTCACTTTTAACAGAGCATCATTAGGATTTATGTATCCTGGACAACTCCAGATAGCCTGCTTGACATTAGTTACACTGCTGATTTATGTCACCAGAGAGAGAAACTCGCATCTATTTAAGATTATTGCTTTTATGTTATCCACAGTTATCTTCCTGTTCAGTCAGACTTTCATGCCTTACCTGGTATCGATACTGGCGATTTTCATAATCGGAAACAGAAAATCATTTGTACTGGGTAGGCGTTTTTTCTTGCATTTGGCAACGATTTGTTTTGCTATTACCATAGTGCTCGTAGCACTAAAATATTATAATGTCTCAGCCGTAGATGGAATAGATGCTTTACTGAATTACAGATTATCCTTATCTGTTACGGCGATTAGAAAGTATGGCATTACACTGGCGGGAACACTTTTCCATAATATCAATGAGGGTGGACCAGGGGGAGAATATTTGTATCTCGACTCTGAGTATATATATATATTGGTTTCTAATGGGATCATCTATTCAGCATTTGCCTTAATCATTCTTAAGATTCTTAATGTGTACATGTCAAAAGGAAAAAAGTTTGCTGCATATGCCGTTTTGATCGTGTGGTATATAAATGGTATCGTAAATAGCGGGATTTTCAATGTATTGTTTAATCCGTTAATTATATGCATTTTCCCTGCAATTAAAAATTACTTCAGAGGAGTGAGAATATTGAGGTAAGCGATGATGAACAGAGTAGGAATTATTCTGGTTAACTATAATGGATACGAAGATACTGTAGAGTGCTTGAAATCACTCTGTAAAATCAAGTATAAAAGTTTTGTGGTCATTGTTGTAGATAATGCCTCAACTAAGACACCTACGGATAACCAAATTGAATATATAAGAAATCACAGTATCTATTATCGAACGGATAGTAACCTTGGATTTTCAGGTGGAAACAATGTGGGAATCAAAATTGCAAAGAAAAATGATTGTAGTTTTGTATTGCTATTAAATAACGATACTACAGTGGAACCGGATTTTCTTGATGAGCTTATGTCAGCACAATCAACACATAAGAATACAGGAATTGTTACCGGAAAAATATATTATTATGCAAAGGATAAGATATGGTCAGCTGGTGGAAAGTATAACAGGAATACTGGTGTAACCTCTCAATTTGGTGGGAAAGATTCAAAAGAGTTTAATAAGTCCGGTTTCATCACCTTTGCAACAGGGTGTCTTATGCTTATTCCAATGAAGGTGATTGAAGAAGTTGGCTATCTTGCAGAATCATATTTTCTGTATTCTGAGGATACAGATTATTGTCAAAGAGTTATTGATGCGGATTTCAATATTTATTACTGTGCTAGTTCCATCATCTATCATAAGGTAAGCGCATCAGTAGGGAATATGAGTGCCATGCAGGAACGATATATGATGCGTAATAATCTTTATATGATTCAGAAGTACGGAAAACTAAAGCCATTTACGTATCTTTATTTCTTCTTACACACATCGAAGGATATTCTAAGGGGAAGAAACCATCTTAAGCCGGTGTTGATAGGAACAAGTGATTTCTTTCATCATAAAAAGGGAAAGATTACTGAATAATAAGAAAGATTATTTATATGTGTTGTTAAAATTGAAGAGATTGAATATAAGAAAATTATCACAGGAAGAAAAGACCGTGTCTCTATATAGATATACTAAAGAAAAAATCAAACTTCATAAATTCAAACAAAGATGGAAACAAAAATTTGCTGACAGCTTTACATATCCAATAATTATCTGCGAAACTTGCGAAGTTTCCATTGGTAAGGGTAGCTATGGAGGCTTAGACATACGCAGTGATGTAAAAGACGCAAAACTTACCATAGGTAGTTACTGCTCTTTTGCTGAAGTTACTTTTTTGCTTGGACTTGATCATGAACTGCATCATGTCTCTACATATCCATTTAAGGCCAAAATAGTTAATCCTGGTTCGTTTGAAGCCATCTCCAAAGGTAACATTACTGTTGACGACGATGTTTGGGTAGGGTACAGAGCAATGATCCTCTCGGGTGTCCATATAGGCCAAGGAGCAGTAGTGGCTGCAGGTGCAGTTGTCACAAAAGATGTTCCTCCATATGCTATCGTCGGTGGCGTTCCCGCAAAGGTTATAAAGTACCGATTTAGTCCTGAGGTCATCGAACAGCTCCTCGAACTGGATTATAGCAAGCTCACTGATGATATGATTCGGGAGAGGATTGATGATCTCTATACATCGCTGGATGGTAAATCACCAGAGGAGGTTGAGAAGCTTCTGGCGTGGTTTCCGAAGAAAAGTTGAAAAAATAGTGAAAGGATGGCTTGACTTCAATGCAAGATAACAGGGACAATCTTTCAGAGCAGAGCAGAGCAGAGCAGAGCAGAGCAGAGCAGAGCAGAGCAGAGCAGAGCAGAGCAGAGCAGAGCAGAGCAGAGCA
>ONYJ01000087.1 GCA_900322025.1 uncultured Bacteroidales bacterium
AGCTCAAAACTGGCAAGAAAACCTCCAAGAGGCTAAACAATTATATGTAAATAAAATGTATCAGAGTGCCCAAACTCTCTTTCTGGAGGCTATAAAACAAATAAAAGCTCAAGGAGGAGGAGCTGAAAGTGCTTTGGAAGAAGCAGAAGGATATGGCTTGCTATGCGGAATATATCTGTCTCAAAATGGCACTGAAAAACAAGCTTCGAGCTATAAAAGAAAGTACCCATCTTCGCCACTTATTCCGCAAATCAGTTTTGCGGCGGCTTCTGTATATTTTTCCAAAGACAACTATTCCAAGGCTTTAGCCCTGATGGAAGAATTACAACCAGCAGAAATCGATAAAGATAGCCGCAACCAATACTTACTTCAAAAGGGTATTTGCCTAATGAAAGCCCAGAGAATGATAGAAGCGCAAAATCATTTTATGGAAATCGATCCAAAAAGCAAACTCTATCAGCAGGGGCTATACTACTTAGGTTATACAGATTATCTGAGCGGCAACTTCAAAGAGGCCATAGACAATTTTACCAAATCCTCTCATCCGAAAGCCTCTCTACTCACGGCCGAATGTTATTTTATGCTAAAAGACTATCGGTATGTATTTGAGCACGCAAACAACATAAACCTATACGAAGGCGCAGAAAAAGCCAGATTTGCAAGAATCGTATCGGAATCGGCCTATGCTTTAGGACATTCTTCGGAAGCACAGCGTTACTTTAACATCTACTCCAACCAAAAGGAGATGAGCAAAACAGATAACTTCTACAGCGGAATGTTAGCCTATACTCAGGGCAGATGGAGAGAGGCGGCGTCTATGTTTGAACAATGCGTTATGTTCGGCGATGCAGACTCCCTCACTCAGAATGCCTTTTACAGATTAGGCAGATGCTACATAGAAGAAAAAGATAAGGTTTCGGCTGCCGACTATTTTAATAAGGCAGCACAACTAAATTTTAATCAGCAGGTTAAGGAAGATGCCTTTTTCAATTACAGCAAGCTGAGCTTTGACCTGTGGTCTAATGCAGATGCCTTGTACGAGTACCTGAAAATCTATAATCCAGACACACAAAAGAAAGATGAGACATTGGGCTATATAGCAACAAAATGCTTGGAAGACAACAATTATCAAGATGCTATAACAGCATTGGAACAAATAGTCAAACCCTCTGTTGCCGATATTTCAAATTTGCAAAAAGCCTATTTCCTAATGGGAATGGAGCTTTTAGACAAAGACCGCTACATACCATCGCAGAAATATCTCAGGAAAGCATCTGAAATTGGCAATAACCAATCTATAAGCAACTTGTCTGCCTTTTGGCTTGCCGAAAGCCTATTCCGTTCAGATAAATTTGAAGAATCTCTTGCACTGCTGGAAGAGCTTCAGCAGAACAATTCTTTCAAAAATTCAAACGAATATAACTTATCGCTATTTAACAGCGGATATTGCCGTCTGAGGCTCAATAACTTAGATGCAGCTTATAAAGATTTTCTCGCATATAGCAATATAGGTGGAGATTATTCTTTAGAAGCCATATTAAGAATGGCCGACATAAAGTTTATGCAGCGAGACTTTAAATCTGCATCTAAATTCTATTCGGCTATGGCTTCAACCGGCAACTACTCCCAAAAATATCTCGATGCAGCTTTGCAGTATGCTAAAGCCGAGGGACTTATGGGGAACACAAAGAGAAAAAGCGAAATACTTGCACAATACACCTCAAAAGAATATTCGACTGCAACAGGCTACACCGAAGCACTTTATGAACTTGGCAGAACACAAGTACAACGAAACGATTTCAAATCTGCCGAAGGTTCTTTCCTAAAGCTTGTAAATAACCCTACAGATAGTTTATTCTACACAAAATCATTGATAGAGTTAGGCATGTTGTATGCAAATACCGGCAACAATAAAAAAGCCAAGGAGTACTACAAAAAAGTTGCCGCCATCAATCCTTCTTCGGAAGATGCACAAGCCGCTATAAATGCCTATCAAAATATCTGCAACCAAGAAGGTTCTCCAGACGAATTCCTAAAATGGGTTGCAGAGCTACAGTCTTCAGAGCAAAAGCTTTCAGGAAGTAAAGATGAGTATATTGTACTGCTATTCAACTCTGCAGAGCAAGTTTTTCTGGCAGAAAAGTATGAGGCTGCCGCAGAAGGTTTTAGAAAATTCATAGAAGAATATCCTCTATATCAACCAGAAAAATCATGGTATTATCTTGCAGAAAGTCTTTCTCGCCTATCGGAGTATTCAGAAGCTGCAGAAGCCTACTCCAAACTTGCAGATCTGGCTACAAGCACAAACAGCAAAAACAGATACGCCATGCAAGAAATGCAGATGTTATATCAAGGCAAAGATTTTAACAAACTGATTCTAAAATCGTCTGCTTATATAGAGAGGCTGAATTTGTCTGAGGCAGACAACAGACAAGTTTCTTACTTCTTAGGTAAAGCTTTGTTAAACGAAGGGCATGCAGACAGAGCCATGGAGATAATTAGAGAGTTAGCAGAAACTCCAACAGATATTATTGGGGCCGAAGCATCATATCTTATTGTTAAAGATGCCTTTGACAGAGGCAAGTTCGATAAGGTAGAACAACTAGTATTTGCTCTTGCAGAAGAAAATATAGACAGATATTATCTTGCAAAATGCTATCTTCTATTAGGCGATTCATATCTCGAACAAAATGACTTTGAGCAAGCTGTGGCTGTTTATAACAGTATTTATCAATCTTATAAAGGAGATGGGCAGATTACCCAGATAGCAGAAACCAAGATGAAAGCCGCTAAAGAGAAATTAAATAAATAATACTCAATATGACAGTAATAAAACTACATGGGATAAAAGCAATGTTGGCAATACTCGCAATATTTGCCAGTACAGCTTTAATTGCACAAAATCAGTATGGTAAAGTAGAGGTAAAAAAAGATTACGAATCAGATTTGACGGGAGCCAAGAAGAGAGCTCTGAAAGTTGATTTTTCAGACACTCTTAAAAAATTTGATTTGAATATGAGCTACCGTATTCAAGACAAGCAACTCAGAGATTTATATGCTTTTACCCCCATGCCTTCGGCTAAAATATCCGCAGAAAACATAGACGAAATACCATCATTTATGGCAAAAGTTGGTGTGGCTCTACCGTTAGCACCTACATTTGGAGTTTGGTACCAGCCTATGGTTGGCAATGCAGATTTGGTTACTCTAAAAGCAATTCACGACTCCTATCACGACAAGTCAAAAATTGCAGACATAAATACCTCCAACAAGGTTTATGCAACCGATAATGATGTACAAGCAAAAAACTGGAAAAACACCATAGGAGCCCAATACACACATATTTGGGATAATGCACAGATAAACGCAGGCATCAACTTTCATAATGCAGGATACTATTACTACGGAATAGATCTCACCAAATATGCACAAGTCGCTATAATTCCAGACTTTGCAGAGTTCCGCAGCAAAGACTTTATGAAAAAGAACATGTCTCACAAGTATAATCAGATAGAAGCTACACTTGGCGTAAATTCCATCGAATCTGAGAACTATGCAGGCAAATTCCACTATAACGGCAAGGTATCGTTTACCTCCACGGCCGACAATGCAAAGTTTCTTATAATTCCTGAAGATATACTACTCCCGATGCCTACAGAGCCTTACAATGCCAAACTTACAGAAAATCTCCTCATAGCCAGCCTTGAGTTCGGGCCAACTGTAGGCCGGTATTCAATGATTACAGCAGGCATCAGCTCGCAGTCTGCCTTTTATTCCCAAGAGCAGAATTATCACCTGAGCCTACTAGATGCTACATTGATTTACAAACTTCGCAGAAATGGTTTTTCTATGGATTTAGGGGCTAAAATCAGCTTTAGCTTCAACAATAAAAGCGGTAGTGACAAGTACCACAATTATGTTTCGCCAAAGGTATCTATCAACTACAACATAGAAAACAGTAAAACTTGGCTATATGCCATTGCAGATGGCGGCAATAGCATAAACAGCTATGCTTCACTGATGGAAAGGTGTCCGTATATTTCACCTGTAATAGATTTGAGAGAGAGCGGCACCCCTCTTTATACAAAAGTGGGTATCAAGGGCATGGCCTCAGCCGAATTAGACTTTGACTTATATGTGGGTGCTGCTTACAAAAAGGGAATGCTCCAGCTCACAGACAATCCGCTAAGAGCCACCTACTCCAATCATAAAGAAGCCTTTATAGGATTAAAAACAGGCTTCAAAACCAAGGGCTTTGCTGCAGGTGCAGATGCCAAATATTCTTACTACACAAAGGGCAAGAGGTATGGAGGCTATACCTCCGATAAGCTTTTCAAAGGACAACCAGCCGGCTACCCTCCTTTTGAAGCAAACTTTTATGCAGAAACCAACATAAACGAAAAACTCTATATCGGGGCCAATTTGTACGCCAGAAGTGCCACACCGGCATCTCCTTTCCTGTTTAACGGAAATAAAACAAAGTATAACGGCTATGCAGATTTAGGTGTTTATGCACAGTATGTAATAGATAATCATTTTACAGCATACATAAATGGGGGCAATCTTTTGAATGCAAAACGCATCAACTATGGAATGTATGTAGAAAGAGGCGTAAATGTAGGCCTGGGACTATTGGTTAAGTTCTGATTTTTTCTTAAATTTGCTAGGTTATTTAATTTGAAGAAAGATGAGCGAAAAAGAGTTGAATGCGAATGCTTCTTCCGGCAACTACAATGCCGAAAGCATTCAGGTACTTGAGGGGTTGGAGGCTGTTAGAAAGCGTCCTTCCATGTATATCGGAGATATTGGAGAAAGAGGCTTGCACCATCTGGTGTACGAAGTTGTAGATAATTCAATAGATGAGGCTCTGGCCGGTTTCTGCAGTAATATATCTGTTTTCATTAACGAAGATAATTCCATAACGGTTACAGACGATGGTAGAGGAATCCCTACCGGTATGCACGAAAAAGAACACAGAAGTGCGCTGGAAGTTGTTCTGACCATACTACATGCCGGTGGAAAATTCAATAAAGGGAGCTACAAGGTTTCCGGCGGTCTGCACGGTGTGGGAGTAAGCTGCGTAAACGCTCTATCTGTATATCTGAGGGCAGAAATTCACAGAGAAGGAAAAATATTTGTTCAAGAGTACTCAAAGGGCAAGCCTACTACAGAAGTTACAGTAGTGGGAGATGCTACTGATACCGGAACTACTATAACCTTCAAACCAGATCCTGAAATTTTTACCCTGACAACCGTATATAACTACGATATACTTGCAGCCAGACTCCGCGAACTCGCATTCCTGAACAAGAAAGTTAGGCTCAGTATTACAGATAAAAGATATAAAGCCTCTGACGACGAAGAAGATACCCCAAAAGAAAAGAAGCAAGTATTCTATTCCGAGGAAGGCTTAAAAGAGTTTGTGGCATACCTAGATGGCAATCGCACACATCTTACAGAATCCCCAATCTACTTAGAAACAGACAAAACCGGCATTCCTATAGAGATTGCCATGCAGTATAATACAGAATACAGCGAAAACGTACATTCGTATGTAAACAATATCAATACAATAGAAGGCGGTACCCACCTTACCGGCTTCCGCGGAGGTCTTACTTCCACCTTAAAAAACTATGCAGACAAGCAAGGTCTGCTTAAAAATGTGAAAGTAGAAATTTCTCCGGACGATTTCCGAGAAGGTCTCACAGCCGTTATTTCCGTAAAAGTTGCCGAACCTCAATTTGAGGGACAGACAAAGACAAAGTTAGGAAATGCCGAAGTACGCTCTGCTGTAAGTAAGGCTGTTAGCGAGGCTCTCGAAAACTATCTCGAGGAAAATCCTAAAGAAGCTCGCAAGATTGTAGATAAAGTCATTCTCGCTGCACAAGCCAGACAGGCTGCCCGTAAAGCCAGAGAAATGGTTCAGAGAAAGAGCGGTATGAGCGGAGTTGGTATGCCCGATAAGCTTGCAGACTGCTCAGACAGAGATCCGGCAAAGTGCGAACTCTTTATTGTTGAGGGAGATTCCGCAGGAGGTACAGCAAAAGAAGGGCGTAACCGTCAGTATCAGGCCATTCTGCCTCTGAGAGGTAAAATCCTCAATGTGGAAAAAGCTATGGAACACAGAGTGTTTGATAGCGATACCATACGCAACATATACACAGCACTTGGAGTTACCGTAGGCACAGAAGAAGATAGCAAAGCTCTTAATCTAAGCAAATTAAGGTATCATAAAATTATTATCATGGCCGATGCCGATGTTGACGGAGCTCATATTACCACACTCATTCTTACCTTCTTCTTCCGCTACATGATAGATTTGATTAAGAACGGCTATGTGTATTGCGCCACTCCACCGCTCTACAAAGTTGAGAAGAAGAGTCAGAAAGAGCCTAAACCACATTACTGCTGGAGCGACGACGAAAAAGACAGAATCGTTGAAGAGTTGGGAGGTATAAATAATGTACGCATCCAGAGATACAAAGGTTTGGGAGAAATGAGCCAAGACCAGTTGGCAGATACCACCATGGATCCTCAACACAGAATTTTGAGAAAGGTTTATATAGAAAATGCTGCTGAAGCAGACAGAATATTCTCTATGCTAATGGGAGATGATGTACCACCAAGAAGAGAATTTATTGAACAGCACGCTAAATACGCAAATATAGATGCATAGTAAATTAAGATATCTTTGTATTATCTTGTCGCTTATGCTTTTTGCTGGGCCGCAAGTTCAGGCTCAAACCAAAATAGGGCAGATAATCAAAGGTTTATTTTCGGGCAACAAAGCTCCGCAGGAAGAAGCATACGAGATACCCATACAGTTGCTGATGCCCAGAGATAAACTCCACAATATAACCTACGCACAAATAACAGGCAATGCATTAGACGAGCCCTTTGGCAT
>ONYJ01000039.1 GCA_900322025.1 uncultured Bacteroidales bacterium
AGACTTTCATCAACAAACTCCTGATAGACAAAAAAACAAAAGACTGGTACAACCAGCAGAGTGAGGCTATATTTAAATATTTTGAAGCTCTATTCAAAAAAAACGATATTTATGCCGGCTGCAAGAGCACAACGCAGAATGTAAATGCAGTAAAGTCTTTTATCAAAGAATTTGGATTGGAACTTTATTGGGGAACTTTAGACAATAGCAGCAACCCTCAAAAGCTGATTTGGAACAACACGGATTTTATAGAATTAGACCAAATACCACTGGGATGTTTTAACCAACTTGTAGAAACTGATTATGATGAAGCAGTTATTGATTTTCTTTTTTATAATTGATGGTCTATTGGGCTGTAATTCACTTTATGCCCAAAAGACTGAGCTGATGCCGGATGGGCAGAGAAACTTTTTTGAGGGCTATTGGAAATATGCTTCACAAAACAGGGATACTGTTTTCATAATAAAACTGAAGTATCTTCCAATAGAGAATGGCCTTAACTGCTACATAGGCTCATATCTGTATTTTGACCCTGAGATAAAGGAAAATAATTTTCAGGTGCTTTCAGACTACTTAGATATGAATACATACGAAGAGTTTTGGGAAGTCTATTTTGAAAGCTTGCGCGCAGGGAATAACTTTATTGCAATTGATGTTTCCGGGAAAAACTTCTATGAAATGACGGGTTCTTTCTATGATTACAAACTCAACACTTACCATGGTAAGGTTACACTGTCTGTAGTTTCTGCCCAAGAGGGGGCGGAGACCATCATGTGGCACTTAGAAGAGGGAGAGGGAATCTTTTTTTACGCTGAGGGAGAGGAGGATCCTAATGAGATGTTCAACTTCTCAGTACCGTGGGATATTGTACTTGAAAAAATGCATGACCTTACAGAGTTTGAAGATATGGGAATCGTACTGCCACCCCTACCTCAAAGACGCAGTGTAATTAAGGAAGAGGAGTAACATTCTACATGTACAAGATACGGCCTTTTCGATAAGTCAACTGAGAAAAACAAGCCTGCTTGAGTTTGCCATAGCGAGAAACTTTTCGGTAAGCCAAATGAGCAAAGAGATGCTTGCATAGCTTTGCCATGGCGAGAAACTTTTCGATAAGCCAAATGAGCAAAGCAAAACTTGTTTTAGATTTGCCATGGCGAGAAAAGTTGCAGTAAAAAGTTGCAGTGAAAAGCTGCGTGAAACGAACCTTGCTCGTCAATGGAGTATTGTTATGATAAAAATGCAAAAGCCTTAGAAACTACAAACGCTACAACCCAAGCGAGTACGAGAGTGTAACACACTGTAAACATAGCCCATTTCCAACTACCGGTTTCTGTTTTTATGGCACCAATTGTAGCTATGCATGGAAAATATATCAAGGTAAAAACCATAAAAGCAAGGGCTATTGCCGGTGTGAGAATATCGCCCAAGATAAATTGACCGTTTATGGTATAAAGCATATTCATGGTGCTTACCACTATTTCTTTAGCCGCCATTCCGCTGAGCAACGACACGCTTTCTTGCCAGTGGAAGCCGATAGGTGAAAGAATAGGGGCAACAAAGTTTCCGATAGCCGCCAAGTAAGAGTGTTCCAATCTTGCTGCAGGGTCTGGATCGCAGGTGGGGAAATAGCTTAATGCCCAAACTATTAGCGTTCCGATTAGTATAACGGTTGCTATTTTATGCAAATACTGCTTGCCTTTATCCCAAGTATCTCTCAGCAGCGATTTCCAAGTAGGAATTCTGTATGGTGGCAGTTCCATTACAAATGGAGTTTC
The DNA here is from genome assembly GCA_900322025.1 of uncultured Bacteroidales bacterium. Classification (GTDB taxonomy): domain Bacteria; phylum Bacteroidota; class Bacteroidia; order Bacteroidales; family UBA932; genus Egerieousia. The sequence continues at coordinate 1,779 of ONYJ01000039.1, forward strand.
GTCTGAGTTAAACAGAAATTTACTAAAAATCTTTGCCATAAGTGCAGCCAGAAGAACTCCACCAAAATATATGCAGAAAATTACCAAACCTGCACTCTTTGGGAAGAAAATGCCCGCAAGAAGAATGTAAATGGGGAGCCTTGCATTACAACTTATAAGTGGATTGATGAGAATAGTTATCATTCTGGCATTGCGGTTTTCTATGGTTCTGGTTGCCATAACTGCCGGTACATTACAGCCAAAGCCCATCATAAGAGGAATAAAACTTCTGCCGTGCAGACCAAACAGGTGCATAATTTTATCCATAATAAAAGCGGCTCTGGCCATATATCCGCTGGCTTCTAAAATAGAAATAAAGAAGAACAATATCAGAATGTTAGGTAGAAACACCAAAACTCCACCTACGCCTGTAATTATACCATCCACCACTAAATCTTTGAACCATCCGTTATTCATTGCAGAGCCAAGAACTTCGCCGAGCTTTTCTACACCTAAGTCTATCCAGTCCATAGGATACTGCCCGAGAGTGAAAGTGGCCTGAAAAATCAGATACATTGCAACAAGGAAGATAGGAAAACCTAACCATCTGTTAGTTACGATATTATCTATTTTTTCGGTTAATGTTTTACCTCGTTTTTTCTCTCCTCTGCGATAGGTTTCTCTCAAGGCTCCGTCTATAAACCCATACTTGGCATCCATAATGGCATTTTCCGGAGTGTTGCGGAGTTCTTTCTCTATGCTTTCTACTTCTTCGTCTCTAACTTTTAGGATATGCTGTTTGTTGGCAAAACTATTTAAGACTTGCTCTATTTCGGAGTCGTGCTGGAGTATCCGTATTGCAATGTAACGTGGTGTAAATTCGTCCATTGCATTTGGATTTTTGTAGATTTCTTCACGCAATCGCTCTATGCTTTTTTCTAAAACCGGACCATGGTTGATATGTATGTGCTTTAGAATGGAGCTTACATTTTCTCCGCCTTGCTGTGGCTTGCATGCGGGTTGGATGCATTGTGCTGTTCCGTTGTGCTGGTTTTGGCCCGTTTGTAAGTTCTGCTCCGGTTGCTTATAGGGTGCTTGCGCTGGTACACCTTCAAATGTATTTTGGCTTTTTGATTTAGTGTTGGTTTTGAGCGGATAACGGCCGTCTGCTCCGGTAGAGTTTACAAAATCGCCTTCTTCGTAGAGTTCTATAACAGCATTGAACAGTTCTGCAATACCTCTGTTTTTAACAGATACGGTAGGCACAACCGGAATACCAAGAAGTTTCTCTAACTCTTTGTAATCCAATACATCTCCCTTACCCTCCAACTCGTCGTACATATTGAGAGCTATAACCATTCTCAGGTTCATGTCTATCAGCTGTGTTGTAAGGAAGAGGTTTCTTTCTAAGTTAGAGGCATCCACAACATTGACAATTATATCCGGTTTATCTCTGACAATAGTATTTCTTACATATTTTTCTTCCGGACTATAAGCTGATATTGAGTAGGTTCCCGGCAGATCTATCAAGGTTATCCGATAGCCTTTGTAGTACATTTTGCCTTTTACTGCATCTACCGTAACCCCACTATAGTTGCCCACTCTTTGATGGCTTCCGCTTGCCCTGTTGAACAAACTTGTTTTACCGCAGTTGGGATTGCCTACAAGGGCTACTGTTATTTCTTTGCTTTTTTCTCGTGCGCCTCTGTAGAGAGCATCTTCTTCATCGGAAAGTTTGGTGAGCGAGTCTCTGAATGAACATCCTGTTTCCGCACAGCCGGCGCAAGTAGGAATAAAGTTTCCTTTGCGTGGATTATGTTCTTTAGCAAGGTGCTCGGCTTCTTCTACACTAATTACTTCTATCTGAGAAGCTTCTTTTAGTCTTAACGAAACATGATAGCCTAATATCTGATACTCTACAGGGTCTTGCAGGGGAGCTTTGTGGATTACCTCAACTGTTTTACCCTGAACAAAACCCATTTCCAAGATTCGTTTACGGAAGCCTCCGTGCCCCTGAATCTTTACAATGACTCCTTTGTCGCCGGTATTAAGATCGGATAATCTACTCATAGCCGCAAAGGTACACTATTTGCATATTATATTATATACCCATTTTTAGGTATTCATAAATTGATTAACGATGCAACCGAATCCACTATATTTGCATCTTCTTAGAAGAAATGTGTAAAATTTTTAGAGTTTTAATTTTTTAGATAAGACATTAAGACATGATGAAAAAGACTTTTGTTTTAGCCACAATTATCGCCGGAGTTTTGAGCATAGTGGCTTGTAATAAAACTAATCATGAGAAATTTCCGTTCTATCAGGAAGTTGCAACATTCGATAATTTAGGTAGCGGGATGTATGCGGCCGATGTATATGGAGATAATCTTTATGGGCATGGTTACTATTGGTTAGACCCTAATACAGGCCTGGGCTCAAAGCCGGTAGGAGATCAATATAATATGGGAGGAACAGCTGTAGGTAATTTTCCGGCAGTAGTTCTCACTCCGGAAACTGCTCATGAGTGGTATAAATCTCAACTTGCAGTAGATTTTGAAAACCTCAGAGGATTTCCCGGTTATAACAATACGGAGCATTGCCTGATTTCTTTTGGATGTTCAGATCCGGCAAAACCATATACAGCCCCAACTATAAACTTTACAGATACAGATACAACAACAAGAGTTATAGACGGACTCTTTGTTTGCAATACTTCTTATGCCCTTGCTCAGATGACTACAGATTTTGGCAGCGGGGCTCCTATGAGCGTAGCTAATAAGGGTTATTTTAAGGTTATTTTTACAGGCTTGGATGCAAGCGGTAGAGAAACCGGCCAAGTTGAGGCGTACCTTGCAAATTACAGAGAAGGCAATACCTTTATACTCAGACAGTGGATGCCAGTTCAACTAACCTCGCTGGGAAGAATCCATGCTCTTAAAATAGATTTAGAGAGTTCCGATACAGGAGCCTCCGGTATGAACACTCCTGCTTATGTGGCAATAGACTGCATAGTTGTGCGCATAGATGAGGGCACTAAGGCTGTACCTAACAAAGACAATATCTGGTAGCATCTTCAGTTTCTTCAGCGATAAACGAGCATATTGAGTAAATTCTGCCTTCAAAAAAACATTGCGCTTCTATTTTGAAATTGTAAAGCACAGCCATATCTAAAAATCGGAAAAGATGACTTGCGGTGCTGCTAACCCCCGTTCATAGGTGGGGACCGGGAGCATTTTTTGCCGTTTTTGACGCTAGTCCCCTGTTGGAAGTGGGGACTAAGAGCGTTTTAGGCTGTGCGTCTTTAACAAATATGCAAAATTCGGAATTCTCTGCCATTAGAAAGTTTTTTCTTCTAACGGAATAGCCTCCATCTCTTTTGCTATGGCATCTAACCATTTCTGTGGATAACCCGGTTGATTTGGCATTACAGAATTATCTGGATTGTATATGGTTTTGAAAGAACCATCCGGATTTTGCTTTTTGATATTACCATCTATGTACTTGACCAGCAAGTATTCGTCTAATTTTTTGAATCTGCGGAACATTCTGTCTGCAAATTTATTAGACCATTCTGTGAGATAGGCCTTAACCTTTTGAATATCGTTGCTTTCCTGTAGTATTCTGTTGGCATTGGCATCTACTTCCGGTATTATCTTCAAGGCTCCGTTTTCATGTTCGTCTATAGCAGCCTTTATTTCCGGAGCTATATCTTTGTATCTGCTATAAGCAAAATTTGCTATTCGGTTGAACAGCCAAAAAGCAGAAGAATCGGAGTATCTTACCATGCTGCCATTGCCTGTGCGGAAGCACATAGGAGCTTCTAAGCCGCTGGAGTAAACTGGTGTGAGAGAGCTGGTTGCAGTATCATCCACTCCAAACCATATAATGCCTCCAATAACATCCGGCAGCCAACTTCTTGCTTGGCCAAGTAGCCAAAAGCCTGTTTGCTGTGTGGCTATGCTTCTTTCAAACTGATATTTTTTCCCACCTGAAACAAAAGACATTGGTCTCCATCTGTATGGGTTTTCGTATGGGCCTGCCCCTAAATCGAATCTGAATTCGAAAGGTGTGTTTTCAAAGTGATCTCTCATGGCATCTGCCACATCTTTAACGGTGAGTGGACGCGCCGGCTTTATGTATAGGGGCATTTTATTTGCAGGATTTGTACCGGCAGCATAATCGAGATAATAAGAGGCTTCTTTATCGCCGATTTGTCCTCCTCCTAAAATATTGAAGAAGCTCCATACTCTGGTTTCGCAACCTCTGAGCGTACCGAAAGAAGCCGGTGCAAAAGCATCGCAGAAACTGAATTGATTATCAGGACCGCTATAGTATCCGTTTTCTTTTGCAAACTTTATTATATCCTTTGAATACAGACAGTTTTCCGGATCGTTGAGAGGGAAAGTAGAAATTCTTGAACAGTTAGCATGTCCGGAAATATATCCGTCCGGAATGCGTATGGCCACCCAGTTAGCCCCTTTATTCAGGTTTTTACCGTCTTTGCCGAGCTTTACTCCTTTTCCAACTATTTCCATAATCCAGACTTCATTTTTATCTGCTATAGAGAAGCTTTCTCCCGATGAGCAGTAGCCGTAGGTGTCCATCATATCTGCTATAACTTTGATGGCTTCTCTGGCTGTTTTGGCTCTTTGGAGGGTAAGGTAAATGAGCGAGCCATAGTCTATGCCTGTTGTAGTATCTATCAAAGACTCACGCCCTCCAAATGTAGTTTCTGTTATAATCAGCTGAAACTCATTCATATTGCCCATAGTAGAATAGGTTTGCTTTACCTGAGGAATATCCATAAGGTATCGTCCGGAATCCCATTCATAAACTTTTATCATTGTGCCTTTAGGCCAGATGCCGCCAATGTGGTGATAAAGTTCGCCATAGGTTGTGTGTGAATCTGCGGCGTAAGTAACCATAATGCTGCCGTCTTTAGAGGCTCCCTTGGTTACGATAATGTTAGTGCAAGCCAAAGTTGTTTCGATAGATACTATAGAAACAAGGGCTGTAATCATTGCAATAAAACTGAATCTGTTTTTCATATATTTTATAACTTTGTTTTCCGATAAGGAATAATCTTTGTTCCAAAGATAGTGTAAATTAAAGACAAACAAGAAATGAAAAAGATATTTGTTTTAATCGCGATTTTATTTCTGGGGCTGGGAACTGCCTTTGCTCAGAATGGCGACAAGGAGCCTACCATGGAAGAGTTGGCAGAAAGGCATACAAAAGACCTTGTTAAAAAGATAGGCCTCAGCGATTCTCAGGAGTTTTATGTAGATTCCATACTTAGAACCAACTACCTTGGAGTAAAGGCGGCCTTGGAAGACTTGCAGCGTTCTGGCCGACAGGAGCCGGATATTTACAGGCATTGCAGAGAGTTATGGCAGCAGAAGAGTATTGATGCCTTAAAGAAAGTATTGGACGAGCAACAATATATAGGCTATCTAAGATACATAGGCAAGGGCAGAGAATACAAGAAAGGCAAAGATGGCAAGTGGTATCTTAAATCGGAACTCAAGAAAAACAAAAAGTAGAGCCTAATCAGCGGCATAAGAATTTTCTATCGCCAATCTAAGTTCTGTAATGGAGCTGATGGGCTTTATTTCTCCGTCTTTTACAAACGAAATGCCTCCTGTTTCTTCGGAAACAACAATAGCGGTAGCATCTGTCTGCTCCGTTATTCCAACAGCGGCTCTGTGTCTCATTCCGTAATGTGGCGGAATATTCTGATTCTCAGAAATAGGGAGAGTGCATCTTGCGGCAAGTATTCTGTTGGTACTCATAACTAAAGCTCCATCGTGAAGTGGAGAATTCTTGAAAAACAAGTTTTCTATAAGTCTGCGATTCACCATGGCGTCTATTCTGTCGCCGGTTTCTGTTATGCTGCCAAGAGATGAGCGATGTACCATAACAATCAAGGCTCCGGTATTTGTTTCCGACATTTTTCTTACAGCTTGGGTAAGCTCATCTAAGGTAGTGAGAGGTACTTTCTTTGCATTGCCTTTAAACAATTTACGGGCGAGGAATCCTCCTTTGCGGTGCAGAGAATTATTGCCGAGGTGCAGCAGAAATCTTCTTATCTCCTGCTGAAATATAATGATTATTGCCAGCACTCCAACACCCAGCACTTGCCCCATTATGGCAGACAAAAGATCCATGCGCAGAGTCTTTACCACTAACCACACAAAGTACAATATGATTATACCTATGAATATGCTCATGGCAGCAGTTCCGCGTATGAGCTTGTAAATCTGATAAATCATTAGCCCAACCAAAAGGATGTCTAAAATGTCTATCAGGTGTAGGTTGATAAAATCCAGCATACTTTTAACCGTTCCAGAGTTTACACAGACAAATGTAGTAAATTACTTGAACTTCGCCGATTTTCTGTACTCAGTTTAATTTGCAGCCATATAATATTTTGAAACAACTCAACAACACAACACAACTATATGGCTTGCTGGGCAACAATTGCAGAAACAACAATTTATACTTAATTTTGCTTAGAGACTTTAGGCAACAAACTTAAAAATTGCAAATATCCGTTATTATGAAACAGTACATAGAAAAAAACAAAGACCGTTTCTTTGAAGAGCTTTTCTCGCTAATGAGAATACCTTCAATTAGTGCAAAAAAAGACCACAAGCCAGACATGCTCAAATGTGCCAAAAAGTTAGTGGAGCTTCTTAAAAAGGCCGGAGCAGACCAAGCCGATGTTTATCCAACAAGCGGCAACCCTGTGGTATTCGGCCAAAAGATTATCAGCCCGAAGGCAAAAACCGTTATGGTTTATGGACACTACGATGTGCAGCCTGCAGAGCCATTAGAAAAATGGAAGTCAGATCCGTTTGAGCCGGAGGTTCACGATGGTGCTATCTGGGGCAGAGGTGCCAACGACGATAAAGGCCAGCTTTTCATGCACCTAAAGGCCTTTGAATATCTTGTAAAAACAAAACAACTCAAACACAACGTAAAATTCATCTTTGAGGGAGAAGAAGAAATAGGCAGCCCTTCTCTGCCGGCTTGGGTTAAAAAGAATAAGAAGATGCTCGCAAGTGATGTAATCCTTGTATCTGATACAACAATGATTAGCGAAAAAGTACCTTCTATAAACTGTGGTATGAGAGGCCTCGCCTATCTCGAAGTAACCGTTACCGGCCCTAACAAAGACCTGCATTCAGGCCACTATGGAGGAGCTGTTGCAAATCCTATAAATGTTCTCTGCGACATGATTTCTTCTTTAATAGATAAACACGGAAAGGTAAAAGTAAAAGGTTTTTACGACGATGTTGTTAATCTAAGCAAAGCAGATAGAGCGCAATTAGCCAGAGCTCCTTTCAATCTGAACGAATACAAAAAATTCTTGGACATAAACGAAGTAAAAGGAGAAAAAGGCTATACTACATTGGAGCGTACCGGAATACGCCCGTGCTTGGATGTATGCGGCATATGGGGAGGTTATACCGGAGAAGGCGCAAAAACAGTACTTCCTTCAACAGCGCACGCAAAAATATCGATGAGGCTCGTGCCTAACCAAGACAGTGCTACAATAACAAAACTTTTTGCTCAGCACTTTAAGGCAATAGCTCCTAAGTATGTAAAAGTTAAGGTAGAACCAAAAGAGGGTGGCAACGGCTTCCTAATACCTATTACCTCAGATGCATTCAAAGCCGCTTCCAAAGCTATAACAGAAGTTTTTGGTACAGAGCCGGTACCAAGCCGTGGAGGTGGAAGTATTGCAGTGCTTGCAGACATGCAGAAGATACTTGGCACAGATCCGCTGCTAATGGGCTTTGGGCTTGAAAGAGACACAATCCACTCCCCTAACGAAAGCTACCTTCTGAAACAATTCTTCGGCGGAATGGAATCCATAGCTCTGTTTTACAAATATTATTAGCAGACCTGTAGGTTTAACTCATAAAAAGAAGGCCAGAGAAAAATCCGGCCTTCTTTTTTAATCTTTGTAGGAGATAGGAGAATCGAACTCCTATTTAGGGAATGAGAATCCCTTGTCCTAACCGTTAGACGAATCTCCCGAATGGATTGCAAATATATGAAATAGTTTCTATTCTACAAGCATTTTATCAGAAACTCCATTCAAACCCAAAGTTTATGGCGGCTCTGTGGCGTTGTTTTACTTTTACTCCGTCTATTACTTTGCTTCTGTGTGTCATTCGCCAAAAAACATCTACCCTAAACACTCTAAAGATGTTAGTTACACCTACTCCCATTTCTACGTATGGTTTTCTGAGCGAACTCATACCTTCCGGAAATAGCATAATAGCCTCCATCCCCTCATATTTTTGGCCGATTCCCACTCCAGGTACAGAACTTAGCGGATTGCCTATTTTACCATCTGTAATACCATTGTTAATTTTTGAAAGGGTTCCGTATCCGGCCTTGAGGGTAAACACTTCTCTCCATTGCAGTCTCTTCATCAACGGTATCTTACCCAAAAAGAAGCCCTTAAAGTTATGCTCATAGTATAAGGTGGTCCATGTATCCGAAGCAAATTCGTAGAAATCCATGCAGGCAAAAGCAGTCTTGTCTAAGAAATATGTGCCGTTCCCCTCATGCAATTTGAGTAAAGGATAAGGCACTTTGCCAATAATCTTGCCACCGGTAATATGAAAGTTAGATGTGCCAAATGGCGGCAGGGGAAGGCTATAGTCTATTATTGCCTCAGTTCGCAAAAAAGCATAATCGTTGTCTGAAATACCTTTTGCCGCTCCAACAATGTCTATTGTTACTATCGGATAATGAGTAAGTACATATATCTTCTCAAAAGTTCCTCTGGTTACGGTTTCGTTCCACGAAAATCTGGCTGTATAGTGTAACTGATTAGAAGCCACGCTTGTAACATGAGTGCTGTCTGGTGTAAACATAGGCACATATCTGTTTGAGTATATTCTGCGGCTCTCTATTCCTATGCTGTTGTTAAAACCTTCGTTCCATTCGTGAATATAAGAAATAGCATAATCATTTACCGGACTGATTCTTTCGCTATTGCCCTTGTTTAGCAAAGAAGACATAATATTGCCTTCTGTAAGAGCATCTGTACCCCTTCCCATCTGCACCATATCCCTACTAACGCTCGCCACAATTTTTCTTGTAGGCATATTGCTGAACATATACTCCGCCATCAGTTTTCCCTTAAAGGCTTTATCTTTTGTTCCGTAAGCTATATGCCCGGATAGCCTTATCTTCTTGCTGAAATCTTCTGTAGTGCGCCCTCCAAACTGGAACCTTGCACCTTCTAAATTATTGAAGCTAAATAGTTTGAAATATGGTCCAATTCCAAAGTACTTGAAGTTATAATGGCCGTTTACAAAAGTATTCACTATGTTGTAAATGTTGCGATAGATTGGCACATTCTTTATAGAATCTACCATTTTATAGATATTGCTCTCTTTCTCGCTGAGGGCATACGGACGGTTACGCTGCCAATAGGCCTCATCGTTTACAAGCGGATGGGCAGACATTGTTACATTACTCATCTGCCGAGCCACACTATCGGGCATCGGAACATCAAACCGAGCATCGAGATAATCGCATTGCCTTCTTCCTAAAAAAGACATCAGCTTAGAAGAATCTCTCATAGTAACCGAGAAATCGGCATACATTCGGTCTTGCTTAAAAAACCATAAAGAATCTCTGCCTTTATACGAACCCTTATTGCCTACTATCTGATATTCAGAATCTAATACCAAATCTCTAATCCAGTTTACATTTGAGCCTTTTTTTAGTTTAACATGTATTTCTCTAACAGCCCAGTCTTTTGCATCTATCCTCATTTCTCCGTCAAAGGTAGGAGACGAAACAAGCTTGGCCGGATGAAAGCGTATGAGATATGTTTTTCTCCCATCTACATTCAAGCTATCTATCAAAAAATAATCGTAGAAAACATTTGGGCCCCTAACAGGAGAGGGTATCTGTACATTAAAAAGGTTTATGAAGTCGTCGTAAAAATTTGTACGAATATGCATATTGCCGGTGAACTGGGCAAAAGTGGCCTCATCTTGTACTCCTGAAATACGACTGGCCTCTATAACTTCTTTTGTTATTGCCGGGCTTTTCTGCCTGTAGAACATGGAGTTATTCTCAGAAATCATTATAGGAAGGTAAGGCTGACCAGACACCACAGAAGTATCCATATAGTCAAAAACAAAACCAAAGTTCCGTCGCAGCAACTTATTCTTTATCTGGGTGTCTGCATTTACAAGGTCTAACTCCATTTTAGTATATAGGCGGCACTGATAACGGTCTCTTTCTTCGGGATTGTTATACTCTTTGGCATTCTCTATGTTATGCAGAATTCTCCTCAGATAACGATTATCTGGCTTTACCACTATCTGATTCAGTATATTCTCCTCTGCTTTAAGTTCAAAGTCTATCTGGTTGAATGCACCTGCCTTTATTTGCTTTTCTACAGGAATATAACTCAGCATTTCTGCACGCAGTATTTCCACCGAAATGCTTCTGGTTTCCAGAGTATAATAACCATCTATATCTGTAGAAACCCCTATGGTTGTACCCTTGAAAAACACGCTCACAAATGGGATACCCTCACCAGTCTCGATATCTGTAACTCTGCCCTTTACCTTGGTAGTTTGAGCATAAGAAAAAGAAGAAACAAATAGCATCGCAAAGCCCATAAGAGCAACCAATGCTAACCGTCTGTCTATAATGTATGTCGCAATTCTTCTCATCTACACCAACTATTCTCTCCTATAATTCTTCAGCGATTTTTCAACCGCACTTCAACTACTTCAAACAACAATTACCCTATGCTTGCCTAACAACCCATCCTCGCCACTTATTCAGCTATTCCCTGCAGCCTCTTCTCTACAACTTTCTACAACTAATACCTTGCGCTTCTACCCTGCTATTATCTGATTGCTGTGCATGGCCATTTCTTGCGCTCGTCTGCATTGGCGAATCTTAGGAAGCATCAGTTGTTGAAAATACCTTCTGGAAGAGGAGTGTTAAACTCTTTGTCCGGAGTATTGTATGTTGTTGTATTGCCGTTCTTTTCTACCATTTTCATCTGGCATAAAGACATGTCTGTCTTGCTGTAAGAAACCTCCAAAGCAGACCAACCTCCTTTGGCTTGTTTGCCAACAGAAAGTTCAAATATGTAGTATTTGTCTGATGGTTTAAGAGTAATGGTAGCTCCTACCGCTTGTGCAGCTTTCTCTATCTGTCCGCCTATACAGTAGATAAGCGTCCACTTCATGGCCTTCATAGTTGCATCTGTTTTGGTATTGAATACATTTCTGGAAGCTCCGTTTATCACTATCAGCTTATCTGCAGTTATAAGCAGCTGATTTCCTTTTGGCTTAGTATATTGCATTATAAGCTGGTCTGTGTTGCGGGCAAAGTACAAGGTACCCTCGTTTACAATCTCTTTCTTTACCCCCTTCATACTCTTTACCTGAGTAAAGGAAGATACTACTGTTTTATAGCTTTCGTTCTTTTGCCTGATAGTTTCCATTGCTTGCTCTTTTTGAGCTACGGCAGAGGTTCGCTCCACGCAACTTTTCTCGCCATGGCAAATACAAGTGAACTTGTCTTTGCTCATTTGGCTTATCGAAAAGGTTGGCATAAGCATAAAAGCCATTATCGCAACCGATATGGCTGAGATAATTTTCTTAGATAATATTTTAGAGTCTTTCATAACGCTGCAATTTACTCCAAAAAAGATACCACTCGCTCTTTTCCTATTATTTGCGAGCAGGTAAGCAAAGAGGTAATCGAAACTCCTAATAACCCGTGTAGGTTAAGATTCTGCCCTGTAAAGAATAGGTTAGATAGTGGTGTTCTTGGCGTTAACAATGTTTTAATCAGATTATTATTATCTTTTTTTATACCATAGGCTGTACCCCGAATAGCTCCGGTGTAGTTCATGTAAGTTAATGGGGTGCTGGTATAAAAGTTTTCTATAGACTCTCTCAGAGCAGGAATGCAATTTGCAGCCATTGATATACACTGCTCTGCCTTTCTGGCCTTAAAGGCTCTGTATGCTTCTCCCCGATGTCCCACAGTGGTATGCTCCCACTGCATTACCTCGCTAAAGCTCATAGGGGTAAGAATATCCATCGCCTCTGCATAGATGCTTCCTTCTTTGGGCACTTGCTGGCTTATAAGCACTCCCTTTATCCTTCCCATGGTCACGCTCTCTGGCAGTTCCCATACAGAAGTCAGGTCGGGACTATAATAGTATATATTTCTGTTAAGATATGGAATGGTATTTTTCTTGAGCTTGATATTAACTGTAAAAAAACCGTAGGTTTGCTCCAGTTTGTTAATTCTGTGTCTGAATACAGGTCTGATATAAGAGCTGTCTTTAATGAGCTCTAAGGTTAGCTGAGGGCTTAGGTTTGATATAAAGCAATCTGCATAGATACGCTCCGTATCTGAAGGATGGTGTTTGTTCCCTCCATTTTTCTGCACCTTCAGATAAGTAACCTTTCCTTGGTTTTCTATAAGCTCTGTTGCCGAGGTGGAAGTCATAACAACTCCACCCAACCCTCTGATGTTGTCTGCAAGCTTTTCTGCTATGGTAGAACCGGTTCCTCTCAGTCTCCATGCGCTCTGTACAAAAGAACTGTTTATTTGGGCAAATGTATAAAGAGGAAGCGTATTTTTACATAGTTCTAATTTCAGCGATGTACCGCTTACAATATCTCTTACTACCCTATTCTCTATTGTATCTCTTAAAAACTGATATGCGTTTTGGCTAAACAGAGTATTTACAGCCGAAAAGCCTTCGCCTCCCTTCAAGAGTGGGTCTGTAATCTTTTCACCCACCTGCTTCAAGAAAGAAGAGTATTGCATTATTTCAGCCCTGCTGGTTTTGTAACAAGCCGCTATAGAATCTGCAAAGCGGTCGTACCCGTTAGCCAGCAGATAGCTCTTATCTTGAAACACAACCTGATCAAAACCATTTGTATCTAACTGATGCCACGGCAATCCCATTAGGCCAAAGTAATTGAAGATCTTTTCGAGGATTTCTCCTTTGGCCAATGCGCCTACATAATGAAAGCCCGTATCAAACTCTATATCTCCTCTCTTGAAACTTTGAATACAGCCACCTATCTGAGAATTCTTTTCTACAACACAAACGCTCATTCCGTTCTTAGCCAGAATGTAAGCGCACTCCAATCCCCCAAGGCCGCTACCTATTATTACAGCATCAAATTTCATTTACTTCTCCTATCTTTTAATCTGGCTGTTAACTCTTCCCACTTGTAAAACAGAAAAGGTTGCAGGGTAAAGGTTATTGTTATAGTAAAGAGCATGCCAACCAAGGTGCTCAAACCTATAGACGAAATAGCCGGATGAACGGCAAACATAAGCAAAGACACGGCAAGTATCAGCATAACGGCAGAGAAGAAAATGGCCGAACGATGATATTTCAACAAGTCTTTTCTATCCTTACCTTTTGTAAGTCCGTCCATTACAAAAATACTGTAATCTACCCCCATCCCAAAAATAAAGGTAGATACTACAATATTTATTAGATTAAATTCCAAACCCACACACTTCATCAGCCCCAAAACCATAAACCAACTCATAAACATTGGCAAAAATGCTATTATGGCATGCACAAAGTTTCTTAGCGCAATAAACAGAATCAACAACACAAACAGAGAAGATATTAGGAGAACCGTATTAAAATCGTGCTCCATAAGTTGCAGCATATCTGTTGTATAGAAGAAAGGATCTACTACCAACACATGACCTTTGAGGCCTTGAGCGGCAGAAATACCTCCCTCTGCAAGGGCTGTAGAAATTTTCTTTATGGCATCTTTGGAAGGAGCACTTACTGATGTAAATACCAGATAAGTACCATCCGGACTTTTTTCTATAAAGTTGTTCATCAGCCCCTGCGGCACAACTCCGGAAGAATACAAATCTGTTGCATTGTACTGCTTGTCTATTGCCTCATAAAACGGCTCAAACATCTCTGCTTCAAATCCGTTTCTTTGAGCAGCTGCGGCTGTAAGTTTCTTTATCTGCGCTTTTTTCTCAGGAGTAAAATAAGCATTCCATTCGCTAATTCTTGCCTCTTGTTCAAAAGATGGAATAAGGAAAGAAGCCATATTGGAAACTCCTGTTATATTGTAGGAGCCGGAAGCTTGCATGGCAAGACACTCTTGAGCCATTAACTGATTGAGTTGCAAGGCAGAGTCTAAGTCTTTAGAATACACGGCATAATACTGACTAAGCATACCATCTTGAACTTTATCTCTATATAAAGATTCTGCTGTAATCACATCTTTTTCGTAGTGTCCCAGATGAGTAAGGTCTGTATCAAAATCCGCCTTACCGCCGGTAAAAAATACACTTGCAATAAACACAGCGCATATCAGTATTATAAGCCACTTTTTTTTATGGTAAGGATATGTAGTTATTTTCTCTATCGAGGCAAAAGCCTTTTCGTCTTTTCTGCCGCTACCCCTAAAGAATTGCGGTAAAAAGAATATGGCCGCAAGGGTAGTACCCACCATTACAAACGAGGCCATTAAGCCAAAATCTCTAAGCAGCGGGCTTTTTGTAAATATCAGTCCGAGCAAACTCCCCACAGTTGTTAGGCAACCCAACATCACAGGCTTTGCTTGGTCTTTTATAACTTGCTCTGTATCAGAAATATACTTATGATGAGTTATTATGTGTATGCAATAACTGAGAGCTACTCCTATTACTATACAACCTATTCCCAAGGCTATAAAAGACATCTGGCCCTGCAGAAGATACATCGCCGCCACAGCCATAATTGTGCCCCACGCAAGAGGTATTAAGAGATATAGTAATGTATCTTTGGTTTTGAAGCAATAACCTATTATCAGCAATATCATAAGCAAGGCAATGCTTACGGTTACTATCAGGTCTTTCTTTATCCGTTTAGCATTAAACACGCTCTGTACCGGCGCACCGTAAAAAAGAACCTGAATATCCGGATGAGCCTCTTCAAAACATTGCTTTTCTTTAAGAATCAGATCTATAAGCCGTGTGCCAGCCTTGCTGTCCATAGCCTTGAAGGCCGGAGACAACAGAGCTATTGCACAGGTGCTGTCTCGAGAGAAAAGGTGCATAGATACCATAGAC
Organism: uncultured Bacteroidales bacterium; assembly: GCA_900322025.1. GTDB lineage: Bacteria > Bacteroidota > Bacteroidia > Bacteroidales > UBA932 > Egerieousia. The sequence goes on from ONYJ01000039.1 coordinate 16,881, forward strand.
AGCCCGCTTTTTTTTCCTTTCTCGGAATCGGAAAATTCTTTCATGGCAATACTTCTGAAAGCCAATGGGTCTTTGCAAACAATATCATACCACATTCCGGAAATATCCGATTCCAAAAGCTGGCCGGAAAGCTGCATCAAAGAGTCTAAAGACTTTTGATTTAATATCTTATCAAGTTGAGGATAAAAGGATGTATTAAGAAAACAAGGAGCGTTATCCAAAATAAAATCTGCCCCATCTGCTAAAAGGGATGGCTCTATGCTATTGAAAATATCTTCTATATCTCCCTGCTTATCATGTGCTTGCAGAGAATCGCAAAACACAGAAGCGGCTACGACCAAACTATCTGCTACCGATTCTTTGTCTAAAGTCTGCTGCCTCATTCTGAACAGCAGAAATATCTTGTCTTTAACTTTCAGACGCTCAAAGGCATATCTTGCTCCTTTGTTATTTTCGGTAACAGGCAGAAGCTTTGATATGTCTTCTTCATAATACATTCTGCCGGCCAATACAGCCAGCAGAACAAAACTCGTTATGAGTAAAAGATAAAAAACGGCTCGGTGGCTTTTGAAAAACCTATAAGCCGCCAAAGCTATCCGGGTCATTTATTTAGAAGATATTCTCTCGTATAGAAAATCGTACAACTGGCTGAATGTTACAGCCTGCATAAGCTCAGTCCCTTTTATCTTCACATCAAAAGTTTCTTCTATAAGAGCCACAAGATCAACCAAAGAGAGACTATCTAAATCAAGAGTTTTCTTGATATCGGCATCTGGAGTTATTTCCTCTTTCTCTACTTCAAATTCATCTGCCAAAATCTGAATGGTCTTGGCAATCATTTCCTCTTTTGTCATATTGGTCTATTTTATTATCGTTTTAAGTTCTTAATTACTAAGGTAGAATTAGTACCTCCAAAACCAAATGAATTGGATAGGAAGGCATCGAATTTTTTTGTCAGTCGCTTAGATGGAATATTCAGTTTGGCCGAATCTTCATCGGGAGTTTCAAAGTTTATATTGGCTCCGATAAAATCGTTCTGCATCATAAGCATAGAATAAATAACCTCACTTGCTCCTGCCATCCACATCTCGTGGCCAGTTTGGCTCTTGGTAGAAGTTACCGGCGGCATACTGCTGCCGAATACCTGATAAATAGCCTTAGCCTCGTTCTGGTCTCCTACCAATGTGCTGGTTGCGTGGGCATTTATGTAACCTATTTCATTTACTTTCAGCCCCGAATGAGCAAGAGCCATTCTAAGGGAGCGTGCCGGCCCATCTACATTAGGCACAGAGATATGATCGCCGTTAGAAGAGAAACCATAACCTAACACTTCAGCTATAATAGGAGCCCCTCTTTTTACAGCACTTTCATAATCTTCCAGAATTACCGTAGCAGCTCCGCCAGAAGGAACCAGACCATCTCTATTCTTATCAAACGGACGAGAAGCCTTTTCTGGATCGTTCTCACGCTTTGAAAATGC
>ONYJ01000080.1 GCA_900322025.1 uncultured Bacteroidales bacterium
ATTGGTTGCGAAGTTTATGTGGCACCGGAAAGCCGTTTGATAAAGAAGGCTTACACCGATAAGCGTAGCGCATATCATCTTATATTGTTGGCAAAAAATCTGGAGGGATATCATAATCTTATGAAAATTTCTTCCATAGGATTTACCGAAGGTTTTTATAATCGTCCGAGAATAGACAGAGAAATTTTACAGCGTTTTCACTCTGGACTTATATGCTGCTCAGCATGCCTTGCAGGAGAGGTGCCACAGGCTATCTTAAAAGGAAATATTGCAGAAGCTCGTCAAACGGCAATTTGGTATAAGAGTCTTTTTGGAGAAGATTATTATTTTGAAATTCAGAATCATAAAACCAAGGTTTCGGGTTTGGATAAAACCGTGTTCGAAGATCAGCAGAAGGTTAATCCTGTATTATTTTCTTTGGCCGAAGAACTTGGAATCAAGTGTGTTGCAACCAACGATTGTCATTTTGTAAATAAGGAAGACGGCCCGGTTCACGATTTGTTTATATGTATAAATACAGCAAGCAAGCTCACAGATCAAAACCGTCTTCGCTATACCCAGGAAGAGTATTTGAAAAGCGGCGATGAAATGGCCGAACTGAACCCCGATCATCCAGAGCTGATAACCAACACACTGGAAATAGCAGAGAAAGTAGAGCGCTATACAATAGAAATAGGGCATATACTTCCGCATTTTGATATTCCGGCGGAGTTTGCAGACTCTGACGAATATCTCAAACATCTTGTGTATGAGGGAGCTAAGCGGCGTTATGGAGATAATATTCTGCCATCTGTGCAAGAAAGGATAGATTTTGAGCTAAGCACTATAAAGGGTATGGGCTTCCCAGACTACTTTTTAATAGTTCACGACTTTATAAGTTATGCCCGCAGTAAAGGTATTTGGGTTGGGCCGGGTAGAGGTTCTGCCGCCGGAAGTGTGGTTGCTTATTGTTTGACAATTACCAATATAGACCCAATAAAGTACGATCTCCTGTTTGAGCGTTTTCTTAATCCGGACAGAGTATCCATGCCTGATATAGACATAGATTTTGAAGAAGAAAGAAGGGGAGAGGTCTATGCCTATGTAGAAAAAAGATATGGGAAAGATCATGTTTCTCGTGTAGCCACATTTGGAACAATGGCCACCAAGCAAGCCATCAAAGATGTGGCAAGGGTGGAAGACCTGCCGCTTGCTGTTTCCAACAGACTTGCCGCCATGGTTCCCTCTTCACAAAAAATGCAGGTAAATGACAAAGAGTATGATGTAAACTTTTCTACCTGCCTGAAATACATAGAGGAATTCAGAAAAGAATACGAGAGTTCAGAAGATCCTAAAGTGAGAGAAACCTTGCGCTTTGCGTCTATGGTAGAAGGCACTATACGCCAAACAGGAGTTCATGCATGTGCGGTTATTATAGGCCCTCATAACCTTATGGAACATATTCCGATTTGCATAGCCAGAGGTGTAGATGGCTGGGTTTCTCAATATGAAGGCAACAAGATAGAAAAAGTTGGTATGCTCAAGATGGATTTTCTTGGCTTAACAACACTGTCAATACTTAAAGAGTCTATTGTAAATGTAAAGAAACACAGGGGAATAGATATAGACATAGATTCTGTGCCATTAGATGATAAGGCTACATTCAAATTATTCGGGAGGGGAGATACTGTGGCTACTTTCCAATTTGAAAGTCCGGGTATGCAGAAGTGGTTGAAGGCCCTCCGCCCTTCCAGATTTGAAGATTTGATAGCTATGAATGCCTTGTACCGTCCAGGTCCTATGCAGTATATTCCAATATTTGTAGATAGGAAAACAGGGAAAATACCTATTGTATATGACCTTCCGGAAATGGAGGAGATTCTCTCAGACACCTATGGTGTTACTGTGTATCAGGAGCAGGTTATGCTTCTTTCTCAAAAGCTGGCGCATTTTACCAAAGGTCAGGCAGACAGCTTGCGTAAGGCTATGGGAAAGAAAAACCTTGAGGAAATGCAGAAACTGGAGGGGTTATTTCTGAAAAATGGAGAAGAAAACGGCTTCAAGAGAGAGATTCTGCAAAAAATATGGACAGATTGGAAAGAATTTGCCAAGTATGCCTTTAATAAGTCTCACTCTACTTGTTATGCTTGGGTAGGTTACCTCACCGCCTTTTTCAAGGCCCACTATCCAGCTGAATTTATGGCAGCAAACCTTACCAAGAACTTTGCCAATACCAAGAAGATAACAGTTCTGATGGATGAGTGCAAGAGAATGGGCATAAGCGTATTGGGGCCGGATGTCAATGCGGGAGGTGTAAATGCCACCGTAACTGGCGATAACGACATCAGATTTGGATTGGCTGCCATTAAGGGCTTAGGCTCTCTTGCTGCGGAAGAAATAGTAAAAAATGCTCCATACAAAGATATTTACGACTTTATGGAGCGGAGCTGCCGTCAGAATATGAACCGCAAGATTTTGGAATCTTTGATATATGCCGGGGCTTTTGATTCTTCTTTTCCTAATATACGCAGGGATCAGTATTTTCTACCAAATGCCAAGGGAGAAATTTTCTTAGACTCCTTATTGAAGTATGTACAAGAATATTCTGCAATAGATACCACAGTAGAGTCGTTATTCGGGGAGCAAGACGAGGGATATCAGCTTCATAAACCGGAGGTACCTGCAATCTTGGGCGAATTCAACAAAATAGAATTTCTGAGAAAGGAAAAAGAGCTTGTGGGAATGTATATCTCTTCTCATCCTCTTGATTCTTTCCGCTTTGAAATGGATAACTTCTGTAACATAACCCCCGGAAAACTCTCTGTTCTGTTGTCGCAAAATCCGGAAACTATAGATTTGGATCAAACTTATTTTGTGGGAGGTTTGATTTCCGGTGTGGAAGAAAGGCAGAGTAAAACAGGAAAACCTTATGTCAGATTTGTGTTGGAAGACTTTTCTTCCAGCTTGTCTATTACACTTTTTGGTAAATCTTACGAAACTTTCATGGGCTACATAAAAGCCGGAAATGCTATTTTTATCAAGTTGAAACTAATCCGGAATAAACGCGAAAACTCTCTGGAAATTAGGGTAGAGAGAATGCAGTTTTTGGCTAATGTAAAAGAAACGGGCTTGCAGTCGTTAGAATTGATTATACCATTTAAGATGGTTACCAGAGAGTTTCGTATTGAATTGGCAAAACTCATAAAAGACAATCATACCACAAAATTCAGCGATGGAGTAGGAAAAACTCCGGTGCGAATGAAACTTGTTGAGCAGGAAAAAGGTTTTAGCGTAGATTATCAGACCAAGTTTTTGGTTTCTGTAGACGACAACCTGCTCGCTCAGCTAACAAAGATGGGAATAACGTACAAAGGTGTGATAAACAGTGCGCTGTTCTAATAGATTACTTCCATCCCTGTGCTTTTATTTCCAGATGATTACCATCTGGAGATACCAGAAAACAGCCGGCCTTTGAGGTATGACCTATAACTTCTAAGAACGGATACTCCTTGCGTATGGTATCGTGGAAGTCTAACGGGAAAACATATAGCAGACGGTAATCGTCGCCACCGTTTATAATGGCAGTTGAAATATCTATGCTAATTTCTTCTGCAATCATCCTTGCTTGCGAAGCTATCGGAATCTTGTCTAAGAAAACATTAGCCCCGCAAGTATTGTCTTTTGCCAGCTGAAGAATGGCATCGCCGAGACCCTTAGTAAGGAAATAACCGCAGGAAGGCCAGCATCCCACTTCTTGAAAAGAAGACAGAACAGAAGAATCTATTTCCGGAGTAAGGTATTGACTTAAAGGATATTTGTATTTATCTAATTTTGGTTGTGCTCCGGTAAAGGCCGCCTTTTCTCTCTCCAATACATAGAAGCCCATACACGCACTGCCGAGGTTGCCGTTGATACAGATAAGAGAATTTGGAGTTACAGGTGGTATGTTCTCATAAACGGAACTTTCTTGCTTGCCAGCAGCGGAACAACTTATGATTAAGCCGTTCATAGAAGGCACAAGGTCTAAAGTAACTTTTTCTACTCCGTGGGTTTTTGCTCCTGTTCTTATTCCGGCCCAAAGCCAATCTATATGTTCGTAGCTGAATTTAGAAGAAACCCCTATTGTAAAATCCAAAGAGAAGGGCTTAGCGCATTTTGCATAGAGGAAGCCCATGGCATGCAGGGCAGCCTTATATCCTAAGTATTTAATTGGAGTATATGTGAGGTCGAAATCTACCCCCTCCAACATTATTTTGTTGGTTGTTATATAGTTGCATCCATCTTTGGAGTCTGGTAGCAGGGTAGTCTCTGCATTCTTGAAATCGCAGTTGCTGAAAAGTTTATCGAGAGCCTTTATTCTACCAAGCTCGTTTATTTCTGTGCGGGTTATCTGTTGTTTTTTTGCCATAATACCCAAAGATAGTGCAAATCGGGAGAAAATGAATACGCGTCTATTTATTTACTATATTTGCCGCTATGAGCAATCAGAAAAAAATATTGGAAGCAGTAGCTTCTTCCGAATATAAAGAGGGATTTGTTACCGAGGTAGAGCAGGAGTTTGCCCCTAAGGGTTTAAATGAGGATATTATCCGTCTTATTTCGCAAAAGAAGAAAGAACCGGAGTGGATGCTGGATTTTCGTTTGAGGGCTTTTCGTAAGTGGCAGACAATGAAAGCTCCCGATTGGGGGCATATAAACCTTCCCGAAATCAAATATCAAGACATAATCTATTTTGCCGCCCCAAAAAAGAAGACGGCAGATGCTATAGATCCAGAACTTGAGGCCACTTTTGAAAAGTTGGGAATACCTCTCAAAGAGAGAAATGTGCTTGGCGGTGTGGCGGTTGATGCGGTATTCGACTCCGTATCTGTAAAAACCACTTTTAGAGAAACTTTAGCCGAAAAAGGCATTATATTCTGCTCCTTTTCAGAAGCGGTGAGAGATTATCCAGATCTTGTAAAGAAATATCTTGCCAGCGTGGTTCCTGTAGGAGATAATTATTTTTCTGCCTTAAACTCAGCTGTGTTTTCAGACGGCTCTTTCTGCTATATTCCAAAGAATACCAGATGCCCGATGGAATTGTCTAGTTATTTTAGAATCAACGCCTCCGGTACAGGTCAGTTCGAAAGAACCCTCATAGTTGCAGACGAGGGGGCGTATGTGAGTTACCTTGAAGGGTGTACCGCTCCTCAGCGAGACGAGTCGCAGTTACATGCTGCCGTAGTGGAAATTGTGGTAAAACAAGATGCTGAGGTAAAGTATTCAACGGTTCAGAACTGGTATCCGGGCAATAAAAACGGTGAGGGCGGTATATATAATCTTGTAACCAAGAGAGGTTTGTGTGAGGGAATTAACTCTCGTTTATTTTGGGCTCAGGTAGAAACCGGTTCTGCCATAACATGGAAATATCCGAGTACCATTCTTAAAGGCGATAATTCTGTGAGCGAATTTTACAGCGTGGCCGTTACAAACAACTATCAGCAGGCAGATACGGGCACAAAAATGATTCACATTGGAAAAAATACCCGCAGCAGAATAGTAAGCAAGGGAATATCTGCCGGTTGCAGCGAAAACAGCTACCGTGGGATGGTTAAAATTCTTCCGGGAGCAATCGGGGCACGCAACCATTCGCAGTGCGACAGCTTGCTTTTAGGAGATAAATGCGGGGCTCATACCTTTCCTCATATAGAAAGTACAAATCCTTCTGCTATTGTGGAACATGAGGCAACTACTTCCAAAATAGGGGAAGACCAGTTGTTCTATTGTCTTCAGCGAGGTATAAAGCAGGAAGATGCAGTAGGATTGATAGTTAATGGATATGCACGCGATGTGCTTAACAAATTGCCTATGGAATTTGCAGTAGAAGCTCAGAAGCTGTTGCAGGTTTCTTTGGAAGGCAGCATTGGATAATATTATGTTCGGAGTTTTGACAGATTGGTTTAGCCTTAATAATCACCTTTTTGAATTTATGGGGCAGAAAGTGAGTTCGTTAGAGCTTACTTCTACTATTACAGGTTTGCTCTGCGTTTTTTTAGCAGTTAAAGGCAAGGTTGCAAATTTTTGGGTAGGATACATTTATAATATCTTTTTGTTTTTGTTGTTTTATCAGACAAAAGCATATTCCAGTATGTTTCTGCAACCTATATCCTTAGCCATCAACCTTTTTGGACATTATAGATGGACGCATCCAAAAGAGAACGAAAAAGACCAGAAGTCCGATTTAAAAGTTACGATATTCAACCGTGGACAAAGGATAGTAGTTGCTGCTATAATCTTGATATTTGCCTTTGTATGGGGATATTTTCTATCGAGAGTAGATGTCTGGATTCCTTCGCTGTTTTCTTCTGCAGCAAAACTCCCTTATTTTGATGCGTTTATATTAGGAACTATTCTTACGGCACAGTACCTTTCTGCACAGAAAAAACTTGAATGTTGGGGATGTTGGATGGTGGCCAATATTTCGAATATAATCCTGTGCCACCGCTTGGGATTAGGAATGATGCCTTTGGTTTATGCGGGTTATATGGTGCTGGCTGTAGGTGGTTTTATTATTTGGTATAAGAAGTTTCGCAAGCAGCACTATCTCGATTTAAGAAAGCAGGTAGAGCAGAAATGGGCTTCTCAACAAGCAGATATCTAAGACAATATACAAATACATTTATGAAATGAGTACCTTATTGGAAATAAATAACCTTCACGCCGGAATAGGAGAGAAAGAAATTTTAAAAGGCCTGAACCTTGTAATTCGTAAAGGAGAGGTTCATGCTATTATGGGAAGAAACGGCAGTGGAAAGAGTACGCTTTCTGCGATAATAGCGGGCAATCCTAACTACACGATAACAGAAGGCAGTATCACATTTATGGGCCAGGACCTTTTGAAAATGAGTCCGGAAGAAAGAAGTTGGGCAGGAATTTTTCTTGGATTTCAGTATCCGGTAGAAATACCCGGGGTTACCAATGTAAACTTTATGAAGACTGCCGTAAATGAGCATCGTAAGCAAAAAGGTCTGCCACCACTTACCGCAGCAGAATATCTCAAGATGATGAGAGAAAAAATGGCCTTTGTAGAAATGGACCCTTCTTTTTCTTCCAGAGGAGTGAATGTGGGTTTTTCCGGAGGAGAAAAGAAGAGAAACGAGGTGTTTCAGATGGCTATGCTTTCTCCTCTATTTGCCATATTGGACGAAACAGACAGCGGATTGGATGTAGATGCTCTCAGAATAGTGGCCAACGGGGTAAACCGCCTGAAAACCAAAGAAAATGCCTTTGTTGTAATAACTCACTATCAAAGACTTTTAGACTATATTGTTCCAGATGTAGTTCATGTTCTATACAAGGGCAGAATAGTAAAAACAGCTGGCAAGGAATTGGCTACTGAAGTAGAAAGGCATGGTTACGAGGAGTTTGAAAAATAGGCAGATGGAAGGATTAAAATATATACCAGACAAGAAGTTTGAATGTAACGTAGAACTTTCCGGAGCAGAAAAATTCTATGTTTGGGACGGTGTATCAAAAGAGCTTCCTTGCAAAGAAACAGAGCCGTTGTTATGCGATATTTCTTTTTCGGTTCCCACTCGAATGAAAACTCTCTCTTATAGGGCAGATGTTGCAGTTGCCGCACCGGAGGCCATGGTTATATCGCCCGAACCGGGCCGGCTCGCTCAGATTATATTTGTTAGAGAAACATTGTCTGCCGTTTCTTCAAGAGTGAGGATAAGTTGCAGAGAAAGTGGGAATTATAATCTCGTCTTGTGTTATCATACAAATGGTAATCACGAATATCTTACAGAAGAACAAATAGAAATTCTGGTTAGTGGCGGAGCTAAGTTGGATCTTGTTATAATGCAAAACGAAGGAGCTCTTTCTATACATAATACAGATTTTAAGATAAGGGTGGAAAAAGATTCGCTTTTGTCTATGAATCTTATTACCCTGCACGCAGGCAAAGTTTCAAATAAAATACACTCGTTACTTTCTGAAAGCGGAGGACAGTGCAACTTGAATGGTTTATATCTTGCAGATGGCAAGCAAGTTATAGACACCAAAATTACCCTGTTGCACAATGCTCCGGAATGTATCAGTGCACAGATGTTCAAAGGCATCTTATCGGGAGAAGCCAAATCTAAGTTTGAAGGTACTATTGTGGTAACCCCAAAAGGCCAGAAAACGGAGGCTTACCAGGCCAACAATAATTTACTTACCTCAGAATCTGCGAGAGCTTCTTCAGACCCTCGTCTTGTAATTTATGCCGATGATGTAAAGTGTTCACACGGCTCCACTTGCGGCAGTGTTGGAGAAGAAGAGATTTTCTATATGAGGTCAAGGGGTATCTGTGAGGCAGAGGCAAGGCTCTTGCAGCAGCAGGCCTTTGCCGGCGCAGTATTGGATAAAGTATCTAGTACGGAGCTCAGAGAGAGAATTTCACGGCTTGTGGAGCGCCGATTAAGAGGCGAAGATACAGTGTGTGCCGGATGTGGTAAAAGGTGTTGTTAAAAAAGAATATAGTCTAAAAAATTGCTGTATGAATGTAGGTATAGTTGGAACCGGTTATGTTGGGCTTGTTACCGGAGCGTGTTTCGCAGAAATGGGAATGAATGTAACTTGCATAGATGTGGACAGCAAAAAAATAGAGAAGCTTTCTAAAGGAGAGGTTCCTATTTATGAACCCGGGCTCAAAGAAATGGTGCTCAATAATTCCGCCAAGGGCAGATTGCACTTCAAAACAAACTTGGCTTCTGTTATAGACTCGCTAAGTGTTGTATTTGTGGCAGTTGGCACCCCTCCAGGAGAAGACGGAAGCGCAGATTTAAGTTATGTTCTTGAAGTGGCCTCTGAATTTGGTCGTAACATAAAGAAATATACCCTTCTTGTAATAAAGAGCACTGTGCCGGTTGGAACTTGCCACAAGGTTCGTAAAAGGGTAGAAGAAGAGTTGGAAGAAAGAGGCGAAAAGATAGATTTTGATGTGGCCTCAAATCCGGAGTTTTTAAAAGAAGGGGCTGCCATTAAAGATTTTATGTCGCCAGACAGAGTGGTTGTAGGAGTTTCTTCTGAAACTGCGCGGCATTTAATGGAAAGGATATATAAGCCTTTCCAAATGTCTAAGTACAGAATAATCTTTATGGATATAATGTCTTCCGAGATGACTAAATATGCATCCAATTCTATGCTGGCAACCAGAATCAGCTTTATGAATGAAATAGCTCGTTTATGTGAGATAACGGGGGCAGATGTTCAGAAGGTTAGAGAGGGGATGGCTGCAGATTCGAGAATAGGGAATAAGTTTCTCTATCCCGGTTGCGGCTATGGTGGAAGTTGTTTTCCTAAGGATGTAAAAGCTCTTATACGAACCGGCAAAGAAAACGGCTATCAGATGAAGATAATAACTGCGGTGGAAGAAGTAAACGAAGAACAGAAGAAGGTAGTATTCAGCAAGTTACATAAAGCACTAAAGAATCTCGAAGGTAAAACCGTGGCTCTTTGGGGGTTATCTTTCAAGCCAGAAACAGACGATATGCGAGAAGCTCCTTCCGTAGTGGTGGCAGGGCTGCTGTTAAAGGCCGGAGCCATTGTAAAGGTATATGATCCCATAGCTATGGAAGAGTGCAAGAATCATTATCTGGGCGATAGGGTATCATACGCAACAGACATTTACAACTGTGTAGAAGGTGCGGATGCAGCAGCCCTTATTACCGAATGGAAAGAATTTAGGGTACCGGCTTGGGACAGAGTTAAAAAGGCCATGAGAGGGAACATATTTGTGGATGGCAGGGATATTTATACCCCTGCCGAGGTAATAGCAGCCGGCTTAGAATATTATAGCATAGGAAGATAAAGTACGCAAATAAAGCAATATGAAAAAGACAAGGCTTTTGTTTATAATGGATACCCTTAAAACCGGCGGAGGAGAAAAAAGTCTTGTGTCGTTGTTGAATAATCTGGATTACAATAAGTTTGAGGTTGATTTACAGTTAATGTCTTCCGGAGGAGAGTATGAGCGTTATGTTTCGGAGCGCGTTAACATACTTCCAGCTCCAAAATATTTCAAATACTTAAAGGGCGAGCAAAAGGGCTCATTGAGAATGTTATTTGCCCGTCTCAGATATTCTATCAGTCTTAGGTTTGGAGCCGATTTAAGAATGACTCATGCTCGTAAATTTTGGCAATCTTCCAGCTCTTGTATAGAAAGCAATCCCAAGGAATATGATGTGGCAATTGGTTTTAGCCAGTGTGTTCCAACCTTTTACCTAATAGATAAGGTTAAGGCAAAAACAAAAATAGCTTGGGTAAATTGTATCTTTCATCTCGATTCTTACCCTAAAGAACATAAGTGGGAAAGACCATATTATGCTGCAGCAGATAAAATATCTATGGTAAGCCAGGCGGCTCTCGAGCATTTCAAAAATGTTTACCCGGAGCTTGCAGGGAAGATGTACTACACCCCGAATGTTATAGATCGGAAGATGATAGAGGAGCAGGCACGGCAGCAGGAGGTGCTGGATTCTGTATGGAGAGATTACAGTGGAATAAAGCTACTTACCGTAGCGAGCCTGAATGTTAAAGACAAAGGGTACGATATTATAATGCAAACATGTAAAATACTTGCAGACAAAGGGGTGGATTTTAAGTGGTATGCCATAGGGAAAGGGCCATATAGAGAAGAAATGGAAAGGTTTATTGGCAAGCATGGTCTGGAAGATAAATTTGTATTTCTTGGCACTATGCCTAATCCATATCCTTATTTCAAAGGCTGCACTCTGTATGTTCAAACATCCAGACACGAAGGCTATGGCAGGGCTATTGCCGAGGCCCGGCTTTTAAACAAGCCGGTAGTAACAACTCGTTACGATTCAGTATATATGCAGATGATAGATAAAAAAAATGGCCTTGTGGTATCTCATAGTCCGCAGGAAGTAGCGGAGGCCATTTGCAGTTTATTGGAAGATACTGCCTTATACCAATCTATTGTAGAATTTCAAAAGGCCGAGCAGAAAGGCACGGAAGAAAATGTTCAGAGATTCTACAGCCTTATAGAGGGTGCATAAAAAAACTGCACCAGGCAGCAGAGCCGAGCGCAGTTTTCAATACTAAAACCTAAACCTACACTCTATAGATGCAACTAAAGGCGTTGGCGTTGCATCGCCCTGTAATTTTTTTCGTATCTTTGGGGACTATGGAAAATAAATCAACTTCCCGTAAGCAATTTTCCAAGAAAATAGCGCGGGCAGTAATAAATACAAAGCACATAAACAGGTGGATTATACTGCTGATAGACCTTCTTATCTCGGCGGTGGCTACTATCATGATATTCTGGATAGTGGGTTATCTGTTAGATGCTTTTTATTTCTTGAAGGTAGGATATAGAGCTGTCGGCATTTCTACCGCAGCGGCCCTGGTGTCTTTCATGATATTCGGCACACACAGGGGAATTCTCAGGTTTACAACCAGCAAAGAGATTGGGGTTCTTGTGCTGGCGGTGTTGGTAAAGGCCATTTTGGAACTTACGGCTCTTATTTTGGTAAAAGACAGTCTTGGACTTGGTAAAAATGTGATAAATGCCAAGTTCGGTCTTATAGAGGTGATAAGTGTTTTTACCACAATATCGGGATTGGTATTTTTCCGTTTGTTTCTGGTGCACCTGTATGCATATAGCATAGCTATGATGGGCGGCAGGGGCCGCAAAAATGTATTGGTATTTGGCGATGACAACGAAACCGTTTCTTGTGTACAGTATCTCGAAAATGCTTCCGATAATTCATACTCGGTGTGTGGTTTAATCAGATTCTCAAAGGCGTCTTCTCACCACAATGTGCTCGGAAAGAAGATATACGATGTATATAATTTCAAATATCTTGAGAACATTGTTCATAAAAAGAAAATAGACGGCATCATATTTCCTTCTGAAAAGTCTGCGGCTCAGCAGGGAGAGAAACTTATACCGTTTGCCCTAAAGAACAATCTGAGACTTTTTGTAGTGCGCAACTCAGATAAGTTTAGTCAGAATGGAACCTTCAGTACTCCTTTGAGAGAAATTAGAATAGAAGATTTACTTGGAAGAGAGGAGGTTGTTGTGGATATGTCTGCTATTTCTGCATTCCTGCAAAATAAGAGCATTCTTGTAACAGGCGCTGCAGGAAGTATAGGTAGCGAACTTTGCCGTCTTATCAGCGAATTTGATGTAAAAAAATTAGTGTTGCTGGATAATGCGGAAACTCCATTGCACAATATGAATCTTGAGTTGAGCGCCAAGAATTTAAACAGCAATAAAATAGACTTTTATATCTGCGATGTATGCAATAAAACCCGCTTGGAAGAAGCTTTCAAACAATGGAAGCCGGATATTATTTTCCATGCCGCTGCCTATAAACATGTGCCATTGATGGAAATGAGTCCTACAGAAGCCGTTAGAATAAATGTACTGGGAACTATGAATGTGGCTGCTCTTGCGGTGAAGTACGGGGCCGACAAAATGATAGAAATTTCTACAGATAAAGCCGTTAATCCTACCAATGTTATGGGGGCCAGTAAGAGAGTGGCAGAAATCTATACACAGAGTCTTTCTCGTGCCATAATCAACGGCCAGATAGAGGGGAAAACAAAATTTATAACCACAAGATTTGGCAATGTACTCGGCAGCAACGGTTCTGTAATTCCTATATTCCGCAAGCAAATATCAGAAGGAGGACCGATAACCGTAACCCATAAAGATATTGTTAGGTACTTTATGTCTATTCCGGAAGCATGTAGGCTTGTTCTGGAAGCCGCTACTCTGGGAGAGGGGTACGAAATATTTGTGTTCGATATGGGCAAGCCTGTTAAGATTGTAGATTTAGCGGAGAATATGATACGCCTTTCCGGCCTAAGGCCAGGAGAAGACATCAAGATAGAAATTACAGGTTTAAGACCTGGCGAAAAGCTATATGAGGAGATTCTCAACGACAAAGAAAACAGCCTGCCTACCAAAAACAAAAAAATATTTATTGCGCGAGTACGAGAATTCCCATACGATCAGGTTGCGGAGAATTTGAAGGAGTTGGTGGAGGCCGCCAATATGACAGACAGTTTGAGGACTGTAAAGAAAATGAAGGAAATAGTTCCCGAATACAAGTCGCAAAACTCTATATACCAGCAGTTAGACAAAGCCTAAGAACCGGTGGTAGAAACAAGTCCCAAGTAGAAGTAGGAAATGAAGAAAAGTATTTTAATAGCTATACACTACCTCGAGATAGGAGGAGCTGAGATAAGCCTCATCGGTTTTTTGCAGAGTATAGACTATTCCAAGTACGATGTGGACTTATTTGTTTATAGCCATAGGGGAGAGTTGTTGGAATATATTCCTAAGCAGGTGAATCTGCTTAAAGAGATAGGGGTGTATGCTCACATGGAAGCTTCTGTGGGAACGGCACTTAAAAGAGGATATTTTGGACTTGTCCTGAGGAGAGTGTGGGCAAAAATCAGATATGCTTTTTATAAGATAAAACACCCTTCTTTAGACAATCACCCTTTGCATAACATAATATCGGAGAGCGTTCTTCCTATTTTGCCTAAAATCGGGAGAAAAGAAGGGTACAACTTGGCGATAAGCTATCTACAACCCCATAACATAGTATTGAAAAAGGTGAGTGCTGCAAAAAAAGCCTGTTGGATACATACAGACTATGCCTGTGTGGGAGTAGATGTTCAACAAGAAATAGGCGTGTGGTCGGCATACGATAATATAGTTTCCATTTCGGAAGATGTTACAAACAGTTTTCTTTCTGTATTTCCGTCTTTGAAAAACAAAATATTGCTTTTGAAGAATATTCTTTCGGCAGATTTTGTGCGCCAACGAACTCTTGAGATAGAAGAAAAAGAAATCAGAAAGGAGATGCCTAAACTCGAGGGGGGTGTAAACATTTTGTCTGTGGGAAGATTTTGCTATGCCAAAAACTACGATAATGTTCCTGATATTTGCAGGAGAATTATAAACAAAGGATGTAGGATTTGCTGGTATCTTATAGGCTATGGTTCAGACGAAGAACTCATAAGAAAAAAGATAAAAGAAGCCGGAGTAGAAAAAAATGTGGTGATATTAGGGAAAAAAGCAAATCCTTACCCGTATATAAAATCTTGCGATATATATATGCAACCATCTAGGTTTGAGGGCAATTCTGTAACTGTAAGAGAGGCTCAGATATTGGCTAAACCGGTTGTAATAACAGCCTATCCAACATCCGGCTCTCAGGTAGAAGACGGGCAAGACGGCATTATTGTTCCGCAAGATAACGAAGGCTGTGCTACTGCTATGGCAGAAATAATAAAAGATAAGGTTTTAATAGAAAAGATCAGAGCTGGAGTAGTTAAGAAGAACTTTGAGAATAAGGAACAGATAAATGTTTTAGACACAATGTTTTAGACACAATGTTTGATTCTGTAATACCGGCATATTTATACTCTACCATATACTTGGTTTTTCTTGCAATACTAACACTGTATTGCTTTACAGATCTATTGAATGCAGATAGTCAGAAACTGATGTACAAGCGTAAGAGCATAGCCCTGCCGGTTATTGCTGGTCTGTTTTTACTATTGTTCTTAGGGTTTAGGCCTGTTTCTGCCCGTTTCGGCGATATGAGAGACTATGATATCTTGTATCAGAATGTAGCAGCCGGTTTTGAGTTTCCTCAAGAAACAGATATGCTGTTCCGAAACTTAATGTATTGGTTTGCCCATAGATACCCTTCAAAATACTTCTTCTGTTTTATAGAGTTTCTTTACATAGTACCGCATCTTCTTGCAAGTTACAGGTTATCTAAAGAAAACGCCTCTCCCATATTTGTTTTTATGGTTTCAGCCATGAGTTTTTATGGCTATGCTACAAACGGAATACGCTCCGGAGTGGCTGCAAGCATTTTTGTCTTAGCCATAACATTCATGAAGGGAGGCTATAAGAACAAGATAATATACGCATTGCTGTGTATGGCCTCTTATGGATTCCATAACTCTATGATACTCCCTATAACGGCATCTATTGCAGCTTATTTTATAACTAACCCTAAATTGATGTTTTATTTTTGGGGAGTTTGCATATTGGTCAGCGCAGCCTATGGACAAGTTGTCTCCGATATAATTTCGGGCATCGGTATAGATGCCCGACTGGCAGATTATCTCTCTTCCAGCAATTACGAAACAAAACTTAAAGTTGGCTTTAGATTAGACTTTTTACTCTATTCTTTTGTGCCGGTGCTGATGGGATGGTACATTATTTTTAAGCGTAAGGTCTATACCAAAACCTATGCAATACTTTTAGGGACATACATATATGCCAACGCATTTTGGGTAATGATAATAAGAGCCCCGTATTCCAACAGATTTGCCTATCTGAGCTGGTTGCTTTATCCTGTGGTGGTTGCTTATCCAATGTTGGAGCTTCCTTTCTGGAAAAAGAAAGCCGGGCTAAATGCCTGTTTTGTAATGGCGGTCCACTATGTGTTTACTGTAATAATATTCCTGAAATCTTAGCCTATCTAAATCTATTGCGATGAAAATTCTGTATGTAATAACATCTATGAGAATGGGAGGAGCAGAAAAGCTTGTAGTAGCACTTACTGCTGCAATGATAAGCAAAGGCCATCAGGTGGATGTGGCTTTGTTCGATGGAACTCAGACAGAACTGAAAAGCCTCTTGGAAAAGACAGGTTGCAAGATATATTCTCTTTCTATGGGCGGCAGCGTATATTCGCCGTCTCTTATTTTTAAGTTGAGAAAAATCTCAAAAGCTTACGATATAGTACACACCCATAACTCTTCTCCCCAATTATTTGCTGCTCTGGCCAATGCTTTCAGAAAGAAGCCGCAGCTTGTAACAACAGAGCATAGTACCTTTAACCGCAGAAGAAAAATATGGTGGTTTAAGCCTATAGACAGAAGAATGTACAGAAAATATGCTTCTACAATCTGTATATCAAACATTGCCTACAAAAAACTGACCTCCTATCTTGGAACTTCCTCAGGCATAATCACCATCAATAACGGGGTAGATGTTTTGGCTTTTGCCAAAGCAGCGGCAAAAGACGAACTCAAGCCAAGCAAGGGTAATTTTGCCGTGGTTATGGTTGCCGCCTTACGTGCGGAAAAAGATCAGCAGACACTAATCAGAGCTATATCTTTATTGCCGCATAATTATAGCTTATGGATAGTTGGAGACGGGCCAATGAGGGGCTTTTTGGAGAATCTTACTAAGGAACTTAACGTAGAAGACAGGGTGGTCTTCTTCGGATGGAGAACAGATATTCCACAGATTCTTAAAAGTGCAGATGTTGTAGCAATGGCCTCTCATTATGAGGGCTTGTCTTTGTCCAGCATAGAGGGCATGGCTGTAGGGAAACCTTTTATATGCAGTGATGTAGATGGGTTAAGAGAGATTGTGGCAGGAGCGGGTGTTTTAGTAAAAGAATCAGACAGCGAGGGTTTTGCAGATAAAATCAAAGAACTTTGCCAAGATAAAGCTTATTCATCGGAAGTAGCAAAAGCTTGTTATGCTCGTGCTATGGAGTATGACTTTTCTAAAATGGCAGAGGCATACAACAACGTTTATCTTACTTTGGAAAAAACACATGGAAGAAAAGAAGCTTAAGCTATTAAGAATGTCGAACATTCCGGTATCCATAGATGTGTTCTGTAGAGACTTGCTGGCAGAACTATCTAAAGATTACGAGGTTGTTGTAGTTTCTTCTCCGGAGAAAGAATTGGAATCTATCAGAAAACGCGAGGGAGTAAGAACCATAGGGGTAAAGATAGAAAGAAGAATTTCTCCGTTGAAAGATTTCAAAACTTTGTTGAGGCTTGTTAAAATTTTTAAGCATGAAAGGCCGGACATAGTGCATACCATGAATCCTAAAGCCGGATTGTTGGGAATGATGGCAGCGCGTTATAGTGGAGTCAGGCTTAGGGTTCACTCTTTTACCGGTCTTGTTTTTCCTCAGGCCAAAGGAATAAAAAAGTATATCTTAAAAACTACAGATAAAATAACATGTAGATGTGCAACACACATACTCCCAGAGGGAAACGGAGTGCGCAAAGATTTGCTTTTTAATAAAATAACCAGTAAGCCTCTGAGGGTATTAGGATACGGAAATATAAGGGGGATAGATATAAAATACTATAGTCCGGATAATGCCGAAATCCAGCCACAGGCGTCGGTACTCGCAAGAAAAGACATGTTTACCTTTATTTTTGTAGGGAGGATAGCCAGAGATAAAGGAATAGGTGAACTTGTGGAAGCATTTCTACGCCTGTCTGACAAGCGTAAAGATATAAGGCTGTTTATATTAGGGGTGGATGAGCCTGACGATAGGCCTTCTGCCAAAATTTTGGAGGCAATAAGGCACACTTCGCAGATAGAGGCTACCGGTGGAGTGAGTGATGTGAGGCCTTATATGAAGGCATCAGACTGCCTTATTCTTCCGAGCTACAGAGAGGGTTTCCCGAATTCTGTAATAGAAGGAGGGGCTATGGGGCTTCCTTGTATAGTTACAGATATCAATGGATCTAACGAAATAATATCAAATGGAGTGAATGGCTTGATAGTTCCGGCAAAGGATACCGAAGCTTTATGTAGGGCAATGGGTAAAGTAGTGGAAGATAGGCAGCTATATGACAGAATGCGAATGAATGCACGCCAGATGGTAATCCATCGCTTCGATAGAACTTTGGTGTGGAATAGTTTGAAAGCCTTTTACAAAGAAATTACAGAAAATCACTAAATAGAAGAACATGTATAAGAATGGCATAAAAAGAATCTTGGGTTTTGTGTTGGCTTTGGTGGGGCTCATCTGTTTCGGATGGGTGATTCTGCTATTCGCAATACTCTTGTTTTTTGCCAATAAAGGTGCCGGAGTTTTCTTTTCTCAGAGCCGTCCTGGTAAAAACGGAAAGATATTTAAAGTGTACAAGTTCAAAACCATGACAGACGAAAAGGATGCAGAAGGCAATCTTTTACCAGATGATCAGCGACTTACAAAGATAGGACGATTTGTCAGGAGTACTTCTGTAGATGAACTTCCACAGCTTGTGAATGTGTTAAAAGGCGATATGGCCATAATAGGACCGAGGCCTTTGCTGGTTCAGTATCTAAGCAGATATAGCCCACATCAGGCACGAAGGCACGAGGTGCGACCGGGTATTACCGGCTGGGCACAATGCCATGGCAGAAACGCAATAACGTGGAAAGAAAAATTTGATTTAGATGTATGGTATGTAGATCATTGTACATTTTGTACAGATCTAAAAATACTATATCTGACAATAGTAAAAGTGTTTAAGAGAGAGGGGGTTGCTCAACAGGGATATGCTACTGCAGAGGAGTTTACCGGAAATAACTAAAAAGCAAAAGGTATAGTAAAAATATGGCAAACAGAATTTATTTGTGTCTTGCGCACATGGGAGGACAGGAACAAAGGTTTATACAAGAAGCTTTTGATACTAACTGGGTTGTGCCGCTTGGTCCAAATGTCAACGGCTTTGAAGAAGATATTCAGAAATTCGTATGCTCTCTCGCCAACAAAGAAGAGAAGGCTTTATCGGCTGAAGTGGTAGCTCTTAGTTCCGGAACAGCTGCCGTGCATCTTGCGCTTGTTGCCTGTGGTGTAGGATATGGAGATGAGGTTATTGTTCAGAGCTTTACTTTCTGTGCCTCTTCGCATCCTGTAACCTATGTGGGAGCAAAGCCGGTGTTTGTAGATAGCGAAAAAGACAGTTGGAATATAGATCCGCAGTTGTTGGAGGAAGCCATAAAAGACCGTATATCCAAAACTGGTAAGAAGCCAAAAGCTATAATTCCTGTGGCCCTGTACGGAATGCCTTATCAGATAGATAAGATAATGGCCATAGCAGAAGCCTATGATATTCCTGTTATCGAAGATGCGGCAGAGGGTTTTGGAAGTCGTTTCAGCGGCAGGGTGTTGGGAACCTTCGGGAAATATGGAATCCTCTCATTCAATGGCAATAAGATGATAACCACATCTGGAGGAGGAGCTATGATTTGTACCAATCCGGAGGATAAGCAGAAAATAATGTGGTATGCTACTCAGGCTCGCGAGGCCTATCCTTACTACCAGCACGAGGCTATAGGATATAATTACAGGCTGAGTAATATCTGTGCAGGAATAGGGCGAGGGCAAATGTTGGTTCTGGATGAGCACATAGCACACCATAAACATCTCTATAACCTTTATCGTGAACTTTTTGCTACAGTAGAAGGTATTGAGGTGCACGGCAATCCTTCGGAGGAATACGACAGCAATTTCTGGCTTAATACAATAACTATTCATCCGGATATAAAAATCAAAGGTCAGGAAAATGCCTATAAGACAGTAGTAAAAGGGGCGGTAGGAGGTGCTGCCGGGGTAGTGCGCGCCACAGAGAACGCCCATACAGACTGTGAGCCAAACAGCAATATAGAAGCTCTCAGGATGTTTTTAGATGAGTCTGGCATAGAAGCCCGGCCACTCTGGAAGCCGATGCACTGCCAGCCGGTATATTCCGAGGCTCCGTATTATCTTAAACCATGCCAGCTGTTTGGCAAAAATGAAAGTTCTGTGAGCGAAGGTCTTTTTAAGGTAGGTATGTGTCTGCCTTCCGGGCCCTGTGTAACAGATGAGGATGCTAAGTATATAGTGGGAAAAATCAAAGAAGCTATATTGTGATAAGCAAAGAATTGCTATGCTTGCAGCAGGCAGCTTCTCTTATAGACAATAACTTGGAAGGGTTGGTAAAATCAGTTGCTTTCTAACGGTTGCTCTTTTCTGAGGGCAAATAGTTCGGTTTCGGGAGCAGGGAATACTATGTATTTTGAAGTAGGAGAAGAGTCTCTGGGTATTATTGTGGCCGGATTTCCAATTACAATGCTATTGTCGGGCACATCTATATTTACAAAAGACAATGGGGCTATGAGTACATTGTTGCCGATGGTTACGTTGCCTATAATAACTGAATTAGCGCTCATTACTACATTATTTCCGATTTTTGGAACCCCTTTTCTTTTGCCGAGAGCATTGCCGATGAGGCATCCTTGTGCAATGTTGAAGTTTTCTCCTATTTCTGCCTGTGGATTAACCACGATAGTTCCAAAATGTCCTATTTTTAAACCCTTGCCGATTTTGGTGCCTATGGGAATCTGAATGCCTGTAATAACTTTAGTTATGTGGAAGAGCGGATAATACAGTATCTTTCCAAAGATATTAGAACAAGCAGAAGCCTTTCTGAAGAAGTAGGTGAAAGTATAGCCCGGGGTAAAGAAAAAATATCTCAGTTTTACAAAAAAACGTTTTGAGGCTTCTCCTTCATATCTGTGTAAATCGTGTATAGTGCGAATTTTTGACATATATCTGTTGTTTAATATTCTTGTGGCCTTGAAAAGCCGAGATCTAATCTTTTATCTAACCGAGAGCCTGCCTTTTGTGCAAGTTTCCATACAGGGGTAAACAACTTGTCTATAAACAGGGCGGCTACAACAACGGTAATAGAGAGTGCTATCCAAATCAGGATAACCAGAATAGCTTTGTTATCAAAAGCGTTACCAGAAAGAAGTTTAACCACGGCAGTTTTTAGAAAATGTCTTACAACCGGGTGTTCTTGAATCAGATACACGGCCAAAACAGAGGCCGCAAGATAGTTTATGGTCTTTGAGTTTAACCGCAAATTTGTAAAAGCCAAAAAGAGAAGAACAGCATTCAATATCAATCCCGGGCTACAGTATATAAAATTGAGAGCAAATACAGCATTGGCATAAGTTGTACCTTTGAAAAAGTAGCAGAAGCTCACAAACACAACATTGTAGGCCAGCCAAATATAAAAGAAATTTAACCTCAAGGCCTTCTTGAGAGAGGTTTCATATAGGCGTATGGTATTACCTATCAGGTAGATAAAAAAGAAGTTCACAACATTTTTGCCGCCAGAAAGAGAAGCATCTTTGCCAGCTATGGCAAAATAAACGGCACATAGGGCAAGAGAGCCAAGAATAAAGAAGCGCTGTTTGGTATTTATGGCTGCAATGCAGTAGTTTATTATAGGAGAAAGAACAAACAATATTAAATATGTGCGTACATACCAGTATGGAGTTCTCGAAACAAAACATATTGTGTCTAAAAGCTTACCTTTTTCCCCGACAAGCGGATGGCTATGCCACACAAGCATAAGCGGGACGTAATAGACAAACATCATGGCTAAGAGTTTGAATAGCCCTCTAAAAGAAAACACTATTCCAAAATAGCCGCTAATTAGTACAAAGAGCAGAACTCCTATATGCAACATAAGGTTTATAGCATACATAAAACTGCTTTCGTAGTTGGCTGAGACCGTAAAAAACACGGTAAGATGATATAACACTATAAATGTAATAGCTAATATCCTTAGCAATTCCATATTGCTGTTTCTTGCCTTGTCTGCAGTACCCATAAATATTTTGTTGTTGATGTTTTATGCAATAAGGTTACAAATTTATGAAAAATGAGAGTTTTATATGCTACATAGGCAAAGACCGACACTTTTTATTATCTTTGCACGGTTAGAAAACTTTTAGAATTATGAAAAACAGGAAATCTTTTTTGGTATTACTGTTTGCTGGCGTTATGGTCTTGGGGGCCTGTCGTTCTGCAAAAGAGGTTGCATACCTTCAGGATAGCTACGACACCGATATTCAGAAAATCTTAAACTATCAAGATATCAAGATCAAGCCGGGAGATATGCTGTCTATTTATGTGAGTCATAAGGAGCCTGCGCTTGCAGCATTGTTCAATATGGGAGAATCTGTCGGCACAGATAGCCAGAAATCTCCGGGTTATACGGTTGACTTTAACGGAGAAATAGACTTTCCGGTTGTAGGGCGAATAAAGGTCTCCGGTCTTACAAGAGGAGAGCTGTCTTCTATGCTAAAGAATCGTTTAGACGAAGATGGTTTGCTTAAAAATGCAGTGGTTACCATTGCTTTCCAGAACTTTAACGTATCTGTTCTGGGAGAGGTAAACAGCCCGGGCAAGTATGCTGTTCAGGGCGATCGCGTTTCTTTGTTGGATGCAATAGCATTAGCCGGCGATCTTACTATTTACGGTAGAAGAGATAGCATAATGGTTATCAGAGAATCCGATGGGCAAAGGCAGATTCTTTACAATAACATTCTCTCAAAAGACGTTCTTAATTCTCCTTCTTTCTACCTGCAGCAGAACGATATGGTTTATGTCAGACCTAACAGAATCAAGGCTCAGCAGAGTGGAATAAATCAGAATAATAATGTTGGAGTGTGGTTGTCTGCAACATCTTTACTGCTCACCATAATGAGATTTTTCTTCTAATTTTTTCTCTGAAAATTATGGCAAAAGAAGAATTAAAAAAAGTAGAAACAGCATCGGAATCAAGAGGTGCTCAGATAAATTTACGAGATATAATAGTAATCTTTTGGTATAACAAATGGTGGTTTGTATTGTCTGTCTTTGTTAGCCTTTTCATTGCCGGGCTATATCTGAAGAAAACCCCAAAGACTTATTCCAGAACAGCTTCCGTAATGGTGAAGAGCAAAAATTCTGGCGGAAGCAATATGAGCCAGAGTGCTATGTTTCAAGACATTGGCTCTATGAGTTTAATGCATTCAGATGTGAGCAACGAACTATATGTGTTCAAGTCTTATCAGCTGATGCACAATGTGGTAAACAAGTTAAACCTTACTGTTAATTACTTTGTGCCAAGGGGGTTAAGAAAGCAAAACCTCTACAAACTTTCTCCTGTAGATATTTCGTTTATAGATGCCAACCCTAAAAACACCCTGTCTTTGAAACTGAAAGTTTTGGATGAAAACACAGTGCAGATTTCAGACTACTTTAAGAAGGGACAAGCGAATAGCGGAGAGGCGTCTATGAAAATCAATCTTGGCGATACTACAGACACTCCTATTGGCCGAGTTTACATTACCTCCACAGACAGAATAAACGAATATAAAGGAGAGACTATAAACATAACAAAAGGTAGTTTGAAACCTACTGTTTTAATGTATCTAAGTAAGGTTAATGTGCTTATTGCAGACCGTATGGCAAGCATTATAAACCTTTCTATGAAAGACGTTTCTGAGTTTAGGGCAGAAGATGTTCTGAACACGATGATAGATGCTTACAACGAGGAGAACCTGGCAGATAAGAATGCTACATCCAGAAGTACCGAGCAATTTATCAATGACCGTCTTGAGGTTATCAATGAGGAGTTAGGAGCAGTGGATTCGGATATAGCAAGCTATAAATCTTCTGCCGGCTTTACAGATGTTTCTACCGTAACATCTACTTATGCCTCAGAGGGGAACGAATACAGACGAACAGTTTTGGGTATAGAGAATCAACTGACCTTGGCTCGTCAGATACAGTCTCATATCAATAATCCTCAGAGCAGAAATCAGCCACTTCCTTCTAACCTTGGCTTAGACCCGGGAATAGAGAGTCAGATAAATCAGTACAACAATTTGCTTATGCAGAGAAACAAGTTGTATTCTTCCAGTTCCGAAAACAACCCGTTGGTTCAAGATTTAGACGCTCAGTTGATACCTATGAAGCAGACAATATCGTCTTCTATCAACAACTTGGTGAACTCGTTGAGCTTGCAAGCCGGCAATGTGCGTACTCGTGAGGCTATTACAAGAGGAAAGGTGGCTGCAATTCCTCAGCAGCAGAACAAGCTTACCTCAAAAGAAAGGCAGCAGAAAATCAAAGAGGAGCTTTATCTCTATTTGTTGAACAAGAGGGAGGAAAATGCTCTTAGTCTGGCGATGACAGAGAGTTCTATAAAAGTTATAGACAAGGCTCGTGGTCCTTTAGCTCCGATTGCTCCTAACAGCCGCTTCATTTTAATGGTGGCTCTTATAATCGGCTTGGTAATTCCAGCGGTAATTTTGTGGATAAAAGATATGCTGGATGTTTATGTAAGAAACCGCAAGGATGTAGAAGATGTTGTAAGCGCTCCTTTCCTTGGGGAGATTCCAAAAAAGACCGACTTGGAAGAGCGGCAAATTGTTGTAAGAGAAGACGGGCGTGATTCCATTTCAGAAGCATTCCGTATCATAAGAACCAACATGGATTTTATGAATGTTACAAACGGAGAAAAACAAGTTGTTATGTTTACATCTCAAGCTCCTGGAAACGGAAAAACATTTGTTTCTACCAACCTTGCAGTGAGTTTTGCGCAAGCTAACAAGCGTATAATTTTGATAGATACCGATATTCGTAAGGCTACGATAGAAACAATTCTTGCTAAAACAGATGAGTATGTTAAAGGCAGCAAGCTGCATGGTTTAACTTCTTATCTCAGCGGAAAAATAGACAATATTTCAGATATCATACACAAAGGAGCATTCTCCAGCAAGTTAGATGTGATATTTGCAGGTCCGATACCTCCAAATCCTACAGAGTTACTTATGACAGAGAGGTTGAAAACTCTAGTGGAGGAACTGAAGAAAGACTACGATTACATATTCTTGGACAATGTTCCTAATGGAATGGTGGCAGACGCAAGTATTGTTAACAAGTTGTGCGACCTTACAATATTTGTAATACGAGCCGGAGTAATGGACAGAAGACAATTATTTGATGTAGAGAAGATGTATTCAGATAAAACGCTGAAGAATATGTGCGTTGTTCTGAACTCAACAGACCAGAGTAAGAAGGGCTACGGTTATGGTTATGGCTACGGTTATGGTTATGGCTACGGCTATGGTTATGGTTATGGCCAAGAAGAATATGAAGGGAAGAAGACAAAATTCCAAAAATTTATGGATAGGTTTCCTTTACACAGAAACAAATAGACATAAGGCGTGATGTTCTGGTTTAAAAAACAGACAGTTAAAGGTTCGGATTTTTTTAAGGGTACAACCGACATACATTGCCACCTATTGCCCGCCGTGGATGATGGTATGGCTACATTGGAAGAAAGTCTTGAACTTCTGTCTTTGGAAGAGCAAGCAGGAATAAAAAGGGTATATCTCACGCCACACAACATGGGCTTGTCTGGGGCTGTAGTAGATGCCGAGTCTTACGGGAAAGCCCTCTCCGGTAATCATAAGCAACCTATTGCA
The DNA here is from genome assembly GCA_900322025.1 of uncultured Bacteroidales bacterium. Taxonomy (GTDB): domain Bacteria; phylum Bacteroidota; class Bacteroidia; order Bacteroidales; family UBA932; genus Egerieousia. Next base: position 25,064 of record ONYJ01000080.1, read on the forward strand.
ACTGAATACTTAGAAGGAAACTCAAGTGTAGCGGAAATTCAAAGACATCAGCGAGAATATGATGCTGCAGAAACTAAGAGCTCGTTTGCAGGAGAGCCTAAAGGAGGATTCAGTTCTGCTCATTTAAGAGAACGCTTTGAACTCTTCAAAAGTTTTTATACGGGTTCCATAGAACTTTGCCTTGCTTCGGAATACATGATGAACAAGGAGTTTCTAACCAAGGTGGAAAAGAAAGATATTCTCACATATTCAGATGGAGTTCACGTGCTTGTAGAAACATCCTATTTTTCTCCGCCTGTAGAAATGGACGAAATACTTTATACTCTCGTGCTTAATGGTTATAAGCCAATTATAGCACATCCGGAGAGGTATCGATACATGTCTGAGAAAGATTATAAAGCACTGAATGACAAAGGTTATGAGCTTCAGTTGAATTTCCTTGCATTAAGTGGATATTATGGCAAGGAGGTTTATGAAAGGGCTATGTATCTGTTAGAAAAAGGGTATTATAATTTTACCGGCAGCGATTTCCACAGATTATCAACTTATTATCATCAGATAAAGAAATTGAAGTTGAAAGGCAAGAAAGCTGATTTACTGCTGGAGCTTTTTGCAAACAACTCCCGATTATGATACCACAAATAATTCATTATTGTTGGTTTGGCCGCACTTCGCTTCCTGACTCTGCTGTAAGGTGTGTGGAGAGTTGGAAGAAGTTCTTTCCGTCTTATCAGATAAAGGAGTGGAACGAGGATAATTTTGATATTAATATAATTCCATATACCAAAGAAGCTTATGAAGCAAAAAAATATGCGTTTGTAAGCGATTTTGCCCGTTTTTGGGTAATTTACCATTACGGAGGAATTTATTTTGATGTAGATGTTGAGGTAGTGAAGCCCATGGACGATATTTTGGCTAAGGGTCCGTTTTGGGGTATAGAGATAAACAACAACAAGAGACCTCTTATAAATCCGGGCTTAGGTATTGCCGCCCCGGCTCAAGATGAGTTTTACAAGGCAATACTCGACAGGTACCAAACAATGAAGTTCTACTCCGAAGATGGTGCTATTTCCAAGTTTACAATGATTCCAATGGTTTCGGAGTTTTTTTGCAACTTAGGGCTTAAAGGAGATGGTAAAGTGGAGTGTATAAGAGGGCATTACATATATCCGCAAGAGTATTTCAATCCGCTTAACGATGCCACCGGACGGCTTACTATCACAGAAAACACTCGAAGCATACATTGGTATATGAAGAGCTGGATATCTGAGCCAAGATGGAAGGTGGTATGCAAAAGGTTTATACGCAGGTGTGTAGGAGAGAAGGGTATGAAATATCTCAGAAAACTGTTTCTATGAAAAACACTGCAGTTACGATAATTGTTCCGGTTTATAATGTTGAGTCTTATCTGGAAAAATGCGTGGAAAGTCTGATGCAGCAGACTTTCAAAAATTTTGATGTGGTTTTGGTAAACGATGGCAGCACAGACGCTTCCGGTGCTCTATGCGATACTCTTGCTCAGCAATATTCTCAGATAAAGGTTGTTCACAAAGAAAACGGCGGGCTTTCAGATGCTCGTAACAAGGGCTATGGGCTTATTACGGGAGAATATGTAATGTTTTTAGACTCAGACGATTATCTTTCTCCAAACGCTTTAGAGCTTTTGTATGGCTTTGCCAAGGAAAACAAATGTGAGGTTGTGCAGGGTGGTTTTTACTATGCTTATCCGACTTATCTTTTGTACGACAACAGATGGTTTCAACCTAATACCCAGTCGTTTACTCTTACAAAAGAAGAGGCTATGGCAGAGCTGATAAAGAATAACTATGTAAAAAATTTTGCGTGGGGCAAACTTTATAGTTCAGAAATAGTAAAGCAGTTTGAGTTTCCGAAAGGAAAATTCTATGAAGATTCGTTTTGGCAGCATCTTGTTATAGACAAAGTAACTTCATTTGGTGTAGTTCCTTATCCCATAGTGTATTACACTCAGAGAAATGATAGTATAAGCGGGGCTTTTAACAAAAAATCCATAGATCTTTTGCAGGGGTTGGAACAACGTTTTCTTTTTATACAAAAGAACTATCCGTCTTTAGTTACAGACATGAGAAAGGTGTTGCTAAAAACCATCCGTCTGCATTATTCAAGAGCAACGAAAAACTCGGAGCCCGGAATAAGGGAAATTTTTGAAACATATTTAAACGAGGTGGCAGACAGAATTAAAATCACCCCATTTGAAAAGTTCCAGATAAAAAATAGTATATTGCAAGAGATAAGCTCTTTACCAAAAAGAATTTTTCTTAGAATATTCGGAAAAAAAGCTATTATTATAAAGCGATAACTTACAGCTTTCTGCGCAATGAAAACTTATGGCAGCTACAATAACTTTTCTGAGTTTTCTGCTTTGTTGGAAAATGGCAGATGTGAGTATCTTATTCTGAGAAATTTTGAAGAATTGACAGGAGAGGAAGTTTTTGTGGCAGGGCACGCAGATATAGACATTCTTTGTTCAGATAGTAGGTTGCTGTTGAAGACAATAGGAGCAGAGGAGGCTTATCCCGTTAAGGCTAAAGAGTCTAACGGAATTCATTTTAACATACTGATAAAAGAAAAGAAGGCGGCCGTAGATGTGAGAGAGGTGGGCGATGGTTATTATTGTACGGCTTGGCAAAAAGATATGCTGAAAAGGCGAGTACCTTTTAGCGGATTTTATGTTATGGATCCAGAGAATCTTTTCTATTCTCTTACATATCACGCTATAGTACAGAAGCCGGCTCTTTCAAAAGAGTATCAGAGTCGTTTGCTGGGAATGAGCAAAGAACTTGGGCTTGCCATAGATGCTCAATGCGCCGAACAGAGCTTGTTGCATCACTTGGAGTCTTTTATGCGTAAGCACGGATATATGTACACATATTGTACAGACAAACATGTTCCGCTGAGAAGAAAGGCAGTAGGTTTAAGCAAGGAACTCATAGATAAGAATATGAGCTTGAGAATGAGGCATTTCTTTTACGATTTGCGGATTAGGGGAATAGAGTTTTTAGTAATAGTAAAACATACATTGTTCAGATAGAAGATGAGTATCATCAGCAAGTTACAGCCACATACAGTTAGCATATATAATCTGCAGGATAAAAAATGTAGCATAGAGCAAGTTCCTGCAAGGCAACTTCTTTCTGGTCTGAGGTTCGATGTTTTTGCAAAGTTGTATTACATAGCCCATAAAGAGAAAGATCTTCAGGAGGCGCAAAAATTATATATAAAGCATATTAAAATTTTTAATCCGGACGGCAAAGAGCCGGGGAGGGAGGATAAAACCACGCTGAAAGATTTTGTAACTTCCTTTGACGTCCTTATAGAAACAATCAGAACAAAGGGCTTTGATAAGGAAATTTCTTTGATACCTATAGATAGGGATGGTATTTCTTTAGACGGTGCTCATAGAACAGCAGCTGCAGCTTTTTTTAACGAAGATGTGTTTGTGGCCAAGTTTCCGGAAGTAAAGCGCAAGTGCGATTTTGATTATAACTACTTTATAGAGAGGGGGCTTCGCAGAGAATATGCAGATGCCATAATGCTGGAGATGCTCAACTGGAAAAGCAACATTTATGTAGCCTGTCTGTGGCCTAAGCTTGCCGGAAAGAAAAAGGGGGAGGCCAAGACACAGATAAGGACATTTGGTAATATTTGTTATATAAAAAGTGAGAGTATAAACCTCAAGTCTATGTTTGGGCTTGTGGTTTCTGTGTACAAATCTCAACCTTGGACAAAAGACAAAGAAGCGGTAAAAGATAAGACTACAAAATGTTACGGTTCTTCTCGCAAGGTGGAATTTGTTTTTTTTGAATCGGATTTGTCTTTAGAAGAAATTCTGAAAGAAAAGGAAAAGCTGAGAACGATATTTTCTTTGGAGAAACACTCCCTGCATATCACAGACAATATAGAAGAGACTAAAGATATCGCAGCCTTGATTTTTAATGCGGAGCAAAGAAAAAACTGGGATACTTCTTACAATTTCTTAGGTAAAATAAAAAATTACATAGCCGAACAATTATACATTTTTAAGAATGTTAGATGGCTCAATTTCAAAATTTTTGTGGCACGAATCTTAGGAAAACTACGTGCAAGGTCTAAAAGGGGGTAGTTTTAATTTAGGTAAATCCTAAAAATTTAGTTATATTTCGGAAGAAATGGGTTAGAGGATCAGCGAAGTACCAATTACTGGGTATTTCGCGAATAGGATTAAATATTTTGCTTTGCACCCTAAAGTTTTACAAATTAAAGATACAATCTATGAAGGAACTAAGATTAAAAGCGAGCAGCCTGCTATTGACTGTGGCCCTGCTTCTGCTTTGCGGAAGTTCATGGGCTCAACAGAGGGTAACTATTAAGGGTACCATCACAGAGCAGGTGAGCGACGGAACATCGGTGCCAATTCCTTATGCCACCATTCAGGTATCTGGCACAGGAATGAGTGCTGTTGCCAATGAGAAGGGAGAGTATGTCATCAAGGGCATAGCTCCGGCAACCTATGAATTCATAGTTGCTTCTCTTGGCTATGAAACATTAAACTTGAAAGTTGCGGTAACCTCAACCAAGGAAGTCTATGACTTCAAATTGAGAGTAGCTGACTTCAAGCTCGATGATGTGATGGTTACGGCAGAAGCCTCCAAGACTGGAGCGGCTACAGCTTCCAAAATTAACAGAACTGCCATCGAGCATATTCAGGCAAGTTCTCTTGCCGATGTAATGGTGTTACTTCCCGGAGCGGATATAACATCATCTGCATTCAAACCAGACCTTCAGGGTGTTAAGACTTTGTCTGTACGTGGAGCCAACGCTACCGGAACTGCAATAATCCTCGATGGAGCTCCGGTTTCCAATGCTGCCAATATGCAAACAATGGCTGCAGCACTCGGAGGCTCAAATGCGGGCGCTGGCGGCCAGAGCCCTACATCAGGTATAGACTTGAGAACCATAACCACAGACAATATAGAATCTGTGGAAGTTATTCAAGGTATTGCTTCTGTTGAATATGGTAATGCCACCTCAGGTACTGTAATAGTAAATGCCAAGAGTGGTGTGGAGCCGCTTTCCATAAAGTTTAATACTAATCCTAATGTTTATTCCATTGGCGCAACTCATGGTGTTGGCCTTGGTAGCGGCAATGGTTTTATAAACTATGGTGTAGATTACGCTTATTCTGTTGCAGAGCCAAGAGAGGGGTACGATAAGTATCGCCGCTCTACAGGTAGGATTGCATACGCAAATACTTTCTTCGGTGGCAAGTATTACACAAATACGGCACTGTCTTACCTATGGACAAAAGACAAGGCGGAACCAAATCCGGACGATAACACAGATTTCCAGACTTCCAACAGAAGAGACCGTGGCATACGTATAGCTCACAACGGTGAGATTCGTCTGAATGCAGGTTGGTTTAAGAATATCAAGTATAATCTGTCGTTTAATTATACAAATCGTTGGAGTTACTTCCAAGATAGAGGCACTAATGCCGATGTAGCTTATTCTTATTCAAAGATAAACGGCTCGGTTCTCTCAAGCCGTCCGGGATTGAGAATTTTTGATAAAGATGGTAAAGAGCTTACTTGGTTTGGACCTAACGACGAACTTATGCATGATAGGAGCTGGATTACTCCGGCAGACTATAAATACGAGTACAATGTTTATGGAAAAGAGCTCAACACTTTTGCTAAGCTGATGCTCAACTTTGCAGGAACACTTGGCTGCACCAATCATCACCTTATATTTGGAGCAGATTTCCACAACGATGGCAACAGGGGTAAAGGTAAAGTGTTCGATTACGATACCCCACCATATCGCAGTGTTTCTTACCGTTTTGCAACTCAGAGAGAAAGGCCTTACAAAGATATTCCTTTTATGAATAAGCTTGGCGTTTGGGCTCAGGAAGATTTCCGTTGGGAATTTTGGGGCGACAGTGGCAGAGAACTTAAAATTGTTGCCGGGGTGCGTTACGATAAGGTATGGGATGTTTCGGATGCTTTTTCTCCTCGTATAAACGCATCTTTGGACATTCTTCCTAATACACTGAGCATTAGGGGTGGTTACGGAGTGAGCATAAACGCTCCTTCTATGGCTTATGTTTACCCAGACAATGCATATTTTGATCTGATTAACTTCAACAATTCTCTTTCTACAAGCGTTCCGGACGCTCAGAAATTCCAGTTGATAACTACTCATGTTTACGATATAAAGAA
>ONYJ01000073.1 GCA_900322025.1 uncultured Bacteroidales bacterium
CCTACAAAATTATACGTAGAGTAGTATCTTACCTCCACAATAGCATCCGGCACGGCTTCCGTGAGCACAACAAAACCGCTACGATCCATTTCAGAAGGTGCTTTACGAGGAGTTTGAGCCGCAGAATCGTTGATAAAAAATACTGCTGTAAGTATTAGTAAAAACAAATATTTCATAGCTGCACATAGTTTATTGCTCAAGTTTTACTATACAAAAGTAATACATTTCATAAAAAAGAGGAGGGAGCTATGGTGCATAAAAAAAAGAGAAGGACTGATGCCCTTCTCCTTCCAATTGTGTTTTCATAGTTCAGTATATATTTCTATACATCTTTAATCCCAACTTACAAGGTGCAAAGTAAAGGCAGAAATAAAAAAAAGGATATGCATAATCCTGCATATCCTTGTCAAAATCGTGCAATCTGCATTATTTGGTTCTAAATTGGCTTGGAGTGCTATCAAAAACTCTCTTAAAAGCCCTCGAAAAAGATGCGGCATCATCAAAACCAAGACGAAAAGCAATATCCGAAACAGGTGCGTCCGGTTCTGATTGCAATAACAATTTAGCCTCCTCAAGCCTAAGTCTTAGCACATAATTCTGGGTTGTAATACCTGTAATAGACTTTATACGCCTATTAAGCTGCCCGCTGGACAAGCACATGTGAGAAGCAATCTCTTCCACATTCAATTTTCCGGTATGCATATTAGCCAATACATAGGTAACCAACTTGTCCAAAAAAGATTTGTCTGCAGCATTTATCTTAATTTCAGGTTCTGCAGCCTCCGCGTGTGTATCTGCCGAATCCTTGGCACTCTGCGTATCAACATTGCTCCGCAGATGGTTGTATTCGCTTCTTAGAATGCGTATAGTAGATTCCAGAGCCATTCTCTGCCTGTGATTTCGGCGATGCATTACATACCAAACAATACCTGCTATGATAATTACAGCCAAAATACTAAAGCCTAATATTATATTTTTAAGCCTAAGAGCCTTCCTATTCTCCAGTCTGAGGTCTTCATTACCTATAGAGGCACTGCACCTGCTCAAACTCTCCGCTATGGCAAGATTATACAAAGAGTCTCTCAGACTATCGTATCGGTCGTGGTGTTCTTGCGCCTTAGCAAGATCGTCTTTCAGCAAAGACTCATACAAACCCTTTTGAGCGTGCATTTCGTTAAAAGGATCGCCAAGTCGGACAGAGATGTCCGCTGCCTCTTTATAATATTTATATGCCTCTGAAGGTCTGTCTAAGGCACAAAGAGCCTTACCCATTTTATTACAAGAAATACCCAAAGATTGAAGATTACCGTTAGAGCGGAAGTATTGGATTGCCTTGTGTAGGTCTTCTTCGGCCTCTGAATACCTTTTTAGGCCTAATAAAGCCGCCGCTCTCTGCGAAAGCCGCACCATAGCCTGTTGTTTTCTTCCAAGTTCCTGCTCCAGACTATAAGCCTTTTCTGCATATTCTAAAGCAACTTCATAGCTGCCCATAGAGCAGTAAACCTCCGAGGCCATTCCCAACAAAACCCCCATTCTATGCTTGTTTTGCGCCTTTTTAGATTCTTCTATACCTTTCAATACATATTGTTCAGATTCCGTATAGCGTTTAGCCGACATATAAATTGCAGCCAATACATTCAGGCTGGAACTTATTTTGTCGTGATCACCGCTTGCAAGATCAAAGGCATAACATTGCTCTGCATAGTAGCCAGCCTTATCGTAGTTGCCTAAACGTATATAGAATACAGATAGCAAGTTGAGAATATCTGCCTTAAATTCCGGATCTGATACTTTTTGGCTATACTCCAAAGCCTTATTGGCATATTTAACACCATATATATACTCAGCTTTCCCATATAAATAATCGGCTGCATAATATGTCACATTCATGCCAACAAACTCTTTGGAGGCGGCTTCAGATAATTCTACATCCGGATCTACCGCACCATGCCTTTTAAGATATGAAAAGACATCATTGGCTTTTTCTAAAGAATTCTGATTGAAGAATGCCTGTACAAGCACATGTATGGAGTCGTCTTGCGCACCAGCACGCATAGTAACACAGCGTAAAGATGCCATAGTAACACACAATATGATACACGCAAGTCTGATGCTCAAAAACCTTCTTTTATAAGAATAGAAGTCCACTCCTTACTATTTAGTATAACTACCAAAAAACGCCCAAATATAAGTAAAAAAACTTTCCGATATACTTGGTCTTTTTCTATATTTGCCACATAAAACCTGCTTAAAAACAAAGAATATAATTTTGCGCTTTATGAGAGTGAATAAACTGAAAATCAGGCTAATTACAGCAATACTGTTTATTGCAATCCTATTGATTACCTGCCCAGGTCGCAGAGCTCATAAAGAAGCCCTTAAAAACGCCGTAAACAAAGAATTTGCAAAAACAGCAGGCATAACAAAAGAAAACGATTCCAATGCCATAAAGGTAATGCGACAAATTAGCGATGGTTTTTTGGAAACAGCCATCAACCCAAACCTAACCGTAATGGGTTACGGCCTGTTCAGCATAGGTTACATACAAACTAAAGGCACTAAGGAAATGGTCTCCTTTGGTATTTTGCATTTTGTTTGGATTAAAGACAAAGAAAATCTTATAAATAAAGTTCCTCTACTGAAAGAGCCAAAGCCGGTAACTCCTCAAGATACCGCTGTATAAAAGCTCCTCATCAAATTCAACATCCTATAATATTCCTAACAACCCACCAAATCAAATATATAGCTATATACGAGTAGAGGGTGTATCTATTAGTTGCAAAAGCATACAATTTCACTGTTGCAGAAGATGGGTGTGGCCTCTTAATCATCATTATAGAGTAGGCTGTAAGCAGGAAAAAAGGAATTGCCACAATAAAAAACAAGTTGTAAGAAAAAGCTTCTTTTATATTCCCATGTAAAAAAGCATGCAAAGCCCTCTGGCCTCCACAAGAGGCACATTGATAACCTGTCAACATTTTTATAGGGCATTTAGGCATCAGTATATTCGTCTGAGGATCTGCCACATAATAAAAAATTCCTGCTGCCAATACAGCAACAGGAACTATCCATAACAATAATGCTCTTGAACTACAACGAGCCATGCTTAGAATAAGTTACTCTCCTGAAGTATAGCACTCCCGATAGCTCCAGCCCCAATAACAAGAATCAGTAAAATGTAAAGGAGAATAAAGCCTAAAGAAACAACTGCGCTCCATATTGCCCAACGCCC
>ONYJ01000015.1 GCA_900322025.1 uncultured Bacteroidales bacterium
CAGATAATGGACACAGACTGCCAGCCTTTGAACGATTTTGTTTTTGCAAACAACCTTGCAAGGCAACTAAAGAAAAACTCATCTGTTTAACGAAGGTGAAAACGAACACCTGCCTGAGCCTCAAACTGCAAAGGCTGATCTGTACGAATACTGCCAGGAAGTTTTGAATCGAAATAGTACACCACATTAGGCTCTACATAAATACCAAACTTCTTGCTCTTCCCAAGCTTGTATTCAAATCCGGCTCCACCTCTAACCGAAAACTGAACGCCCCTAACATGAGAGTTGGTAGAAGTGATTTGATGACCTAAAGAGCTCATCCTGTACTTCACCAGCACACCTTTCTCTATGCTTCCGCCTGTGAGGGCATAAAAGTTCATATTATTTGTTTGGGCAAAGTTAAAATACACATTTAAAGGTATGCCTATATAATGCACTCCCTGCTTGATATCAAAGAACTGACCTCCGATAATGCCCTTATATTTACTTTGCAAATATGTATAGCTCAAGCCTGTACCTAAGGTTACCATATTGCCTACCCTATAGTTTATATTGAGGGCTATACTCAACGGAAGTGAATATTTTGTTTGAGAAATATCTTGTATCTGCGGAGTTGTTGAGTAGAAATCGTAACCCATATAAGCAGATGCTATCTGAGCCATGCTTGCAGACGGACCATCTATATTCCTTCTGCCAGAAAGATTAGAAGAAATGGCAAAGGCAAGTTTTCCAGATGAACCAACTCTGCTATAACCTTTGAAATTAGAACTACGATTAGGCAGCTTGCCAGAAGGTGCCTTTACAGAAGGCTTTAACTGAAAATCCTCCTTAGCAGGTTCTTCTTTTTCGGTTGATTTTTGCTCCCCTACTTCTGTGCTCTGAGGAACTTCATCAACCTCCTCCGCTGTCCGCATTTGAGCCTCCTCAGAAGTACCTTGCTGGCTAAAAGCTTGTAATAACTTACTATGAGCCAGCACAGGCATCTGAGTTTCTTCTTCTCCTGCAAGAGCATCCTTCTCCCCGTTCCGGTCTGCCAACGTAGTAGTTTTTTCAATAGGTGTGTTTTCAGGCTGGAAAGGGGTTTGAGGAGAAGAAGGAGTCTTCATAAGGAATAGGGCAACAACGGCAACTGCCGCCACTGCAGCAGCAACTCCCCAATAGAAGAGCCCTCTGCTCTTTGGAGTAGCCGGCATAGATGCTGAAATAGAACCCCACAGATCGGATAACTCCTTCTGCGACAGGTTCCATTTGTTGCTTAAACCCTTGTCTAATATTTCTTTTAACTGCTTCAAATTTGCTTATTTTATATTATTTCTTTTGTTTCAATCTCTCCTGCAACCATGCCCTCGCTCTGCTTAACTGAGATCTGCTTCCTCCTTCGCTCAAATTTAGCATTTCAGCAATTTCTTTATGAGAAAACCCCTCAATTGCATAAAGATTGAACACCGTTCTAAAACCCGCCGGCATAGACATTATAAGTTCCATTATTCTGTCTGCATCTAAGTGCGCGGTTTCTTCCTGTTCAAGTTTAAGTAACGGTTCTGCCTGTAACGCCTCATTGTCTATCTGTGCGGCCTGTCTGAGTACATCTGTTTTTCTTAAATACATCAAAGCCGCTGTTACAAATATCCGGCGTGCCCACCCTTCAAAAAAGCCATCGCCTCTGTAGTCTTCTAACTTTGCGAACAGAGTTATAAAACCGTCTTGAAGCACATCCTTAGCTTTCTCTCTGTCTCCTACATAGCGCAAACAAACAGGGAACATTTTTACAGAAAGTCTCTCAAAAAGCTCTCTCTGGGCCGCACGCTCTTGCCTCTTACAGCGTTCTACGAGGCTAATGTACGGATTGAAAATATCCCGTTTCTTATTTTTGTCTGACATTAAGATGCAGATTTGGTGGCAAAAGTTGCAATACTAAGACAAATTTAATCAATCTATAAGTATTGCAAGATAGCTTAGCACATTATTTGCTAATTTTGCAGGAAACGTTATGAGAAGATTTCTTATAGTATATATATGCTTGTTGGTGGCATGTGCGTTTGCTCAAAAAATGCAGGCACAGAGTGTAGCAGATATTGCAAAGAGCGATTCCTGCCTGATTGAGGCTCAGATGGCCTACAACCTTCGACTGGCTGAGCAAACTAAAGAGTTTTGCAATAAAGCCATTTCATTTAACCAGAACAACGATGCTGCATACTATCTCTTAGCTAAAGTGGCATTAGTGGAAGATAATCTGAAAGAGGCCGAAAACAATCTTCTCCGCGCCGTAAGCATAGATTCTGCCAACTACTACTACCTCTCTACTCTCGGGGCTGTATATATAGAAACAAAAGACATACTGGCTGCCATAAAGACCTTTAATAAAATAACTGAATTGTTCCCTACTAGAAAGGAAGCCTACTTAAACCTAGTGAACTTGTATATTCCAAGAGGCCAAACCGACAAGGCTTTAGAGGTAGCCGACAGATTAGAAAAAAAGATAGGGGTAAACGAGGTTTCCACCATTACCAGATTTAGGACATACTCCATGCTGAGAGATTCTCAAAGCGCCATAAAGGCACTGAAAGAAGCCGATTCAGTTATGCCTAATCCTACATATAAATCCTATTTGGGAGAATTATACTACGATCTGGGAAAAGACTCTTTAGCCTTAGAATCCTTTAGCAATGCCCTCATAGAAGACCCCGATTATGCTCCCGCCTTGTATGGCAAAATGCAGATATATGGGAAAAATAAGAACTACGCCCTGTACCTGAGCTACCTGAAAACTTTCCTCGGCAAGAATAGCGAAAACTTTAGCCTAAAGAAAAGTCTCATAGAACAGGCCATGGCTAATCCTGTCTTCTATCAAGAATATCGGCAGCAGTTGGCCGACTGTATTCTCGAAATAACCAAAGCCGACCCATCAGACAGCTCTGCTGCAATTTCGGGAGCCATTTATTTATCTCGATTGGGAAACACCAAAGAGGCAGAAGCAATTCTTAACAATATTTTAAAGCATTATCCGGGAGATACTACCATATACATGAACCTTGTATCTTTCCTATACGGCACTCAAAATTGGGAAAGACTCGAAGTGTTTGCCGATTCCACAATAACCCTGCTCCCTGACCTCAAACCAACACTGTTTATGTACAAAGGTCTGTCTCAGTTCCATCTGAAAAAATACGACGATGCCATAAAGACATTTCTTTCTGAAGAAAAGTTTCTGAAAAAGAACAAAGACACCCTGTCTCTTTTGCAGATATACTCCATTGTTGGAGATATGTTTCACTCCAAAAAAGACAACGCCTCCTGCTTTAAGTATTACAATAAGGCTCTGAAACTAAACCCGAAAGAAGCCGGAGTGCTTAATAACTATGCCTGGTATCTGATAAGCAATACCCCAAAAGAACAACTCCGCAAGAAAGATTTAGACAAGGCTCTTGCAATGAGCCGTACCGCAGTAGAAGTATCGCCGGGAGAAGCCTCTTTTTTAGATACTTACGCATGGATTTTATATCTTAAAGGCGACTTTGCACAATCAAAGAAATATTTCTTGCAGGCCATTGGCTACGGAGGCGACAACAATTATGGTATTCTTGAAAGATATGCCGACCTGCTTGCCAAGCTCAAAGAAAAAGACTTGGCGGCATTCTATTATAAAAAGGCCATGCTCAAGGCAATAGAAGAGGGAGAATTAGATGCCACCGAAAATATCCAAAATAAGATGCAGAGGGTACAGGCAGAAGAAACTCAGTTGAATGAACAATGAGAAGACAGTATAACCATAATAAATACTCTTGTTTAAAGCACCTGATAATTATGGTCTTTATGCTCTTAGGTCCTATATCAGCCTCTTATGCCCAGAACAAAACAATAGACAATAAGAAAAAAGAAGCCACAAAGCTCCAAGAAGATATAAAGTTTTTAGACTCCCAGATTTCTGAAACTAAGCGCAAAAGGCAAAATACGCTTAGTGAACTCAAGCTCCTCAATAAAAAAGTAGATACCAGAAAAAGGCTGATAGACAAGCTAGAAGAAGATATTAGCAAGCAGGGAGCAGAAATCTCAGACAAAACTAAAGCTCTGGATATTATGAGCGCCAAGTTAGACAGTCTGAGTTCTTCTTACAAAAGATTGGTTCTAAAAGCGTACCGCAACAGAGATACTCGCAAATGGTTTATGTACATCATAGCAAGTAACAGTGTTGAACAGGGGTATAGAAGATGGAGCTATCTAAAAAAGTATTCTTCTTCTATAACAGATCTTGCCAAACAGATTAAGGAAGAAAGTATAAAGATAGAAGCAGAAAGAAGTCAGTTATCTCATCTTCAGGCAGAGAAAATCAAAGACCAGCACAAAAAAACTGAAGAATACAATAAACTGAAGAAAGATCAAGACAAATCTAAGGCACAAGCTTCTGCATTAGAGCGTCAGCAAAAAAAGTTTGCATCTGAACTCAAACAAAAGCAACGACAGGCAAACAGACTAAACAGAGAAATTGAAAAGCTCATAGCACAAGCCATTGCTGCTGAAAGAAAGAAGGCCGCTGCATCTAAGGGAACAGACTCTAAAACATCTTCTTCAAAAAACTATACAGAAACTCCGGAAAGCGCAAAACTCAGCGGCTCTTTTGAGGGCAATAAGGGGAACCTCCCTTGGCCCGTAAAAAAAGGCATAATAGTAGAAAGCTTTGGCCAACATCCTCATCCTACAATAAAGGGAG
>ONYJ01000026.1 GCA_900322025.1 uncultured Bacteroidales bacterium
CCTAATCTTCATAACCACACCCGAGATTGCTCCACAAAGTCCCATCATCAATGCGATTATAAGAGTTAGGTTAACATGGATGCTCGCTTCCGGATTACAAGCCCTCATTATAAAGTAAGCAACCCAAATCATAAGATAAAATCCTGTTGTGAAGATTCCGAACCACATCCACGTTTTGCCAAGAATCCTAGATACTTCGTTCTTTGGAGTTTTTTCGTTGTTCTTTGAAATGAATATTGTACAGATAAAACCTATAATACTCATCGCAAACCAAAGAAGATTCCACACAGGACTATTGGTTTTTGACCAAAGTAAGTAAACAACGATTGAGGTAACAGCCACCAGACATCCCCAAAGTATAAGAGGTTTGCCGGAATTCTTGGCTATTGACATTCTACTGCGCTCCATTGTCTGTGCAATAATTTTAAGAGAGTTTTCGGTTGTAAGGTTCTTAGTTTCCATTGTAATTTCTTTTTAACATTGTTTGAGATTTTTTGTTTATTGTCCTTTTTATCAGGACTATTTCAATGGCCATTTTGGATTATCGGATCGCGATTGCGCACTCGGTCAGCCTCAAATCCACTGCAAATATAAACCAGTTTATGTTATAAACCAAATTATTTTGCAAATTTTTACGGAATAAAAAGAAAAGAGCCTCTACAGATATTCTGCAAGGCTCTTTTGGTCTATTTTTTCTTTTTTATTCCGATTTCTTTAGCAAATCTCTTATTTCTGTAAGAAGCTTTACTTCTTCAGAAGGTTCTGCCGGAGCTGCAGGTGCCTCTTCCTGTTTTTTCTTCATCTTATTTATAGCCTTTACTACCAAGAATATAGTTAAGGCTACAATAATAAACGATATTATTGCATTGATAAACTTACCATAACTGAACAGAACCGGATCTTTAGCCGGAGTAACAACTTCGCCTGCGGCATTCACAACTGCAGGCACGCCCTCTTTAAGGGTAATTGCAAGATTCGCAAAATCGGCACCTCCTACCAAAACCCCGATGCAAGGCATAATCAGGTCATTCACCAAAGAGGTTACTATTGCAGTAAAAGCAGCACCTATTACAACGGCTACAGCCATATCTACAGCATTGCCCTTTACTGCAAATTCTCTGAATTCTTTAAAAAACTTTTTCATGACTGTCTTCTGTATTTAATTAACTATTCAAGTATTCAGTGTGATATAGCGTAACTAATAACCTGTTTAAGAAACACTTACCGCTAAGCACCATCTGTTTCAACCTACCTGTAATTTTTTTAGCTGTATCCGATCCGCTTCACCTACCTCTCCATATTCCCTCATTCATTTATATAAACAACCTCGCGCATCATCATGGTCTCTATGTTTATTGTGTACATATCAACTATCAGTCTTTGAACTTTTTCTAAAGGACTGAACAGGGCTTCAGCCAAAGTATATTTGGGAGAGATTGCCACTACAACAAGCCCGTTAACTCCCCTATTGCCCACTATCTTCTGAGCCTCCTGCGAATCATACACCACCATATCCTCAACAGCGTCTGACCTAAAATCGCTGAAACTACGCACAAACGCCTTCTTTTCAAGAGAATCTACTGCCAATATAGGTGTAGCCCTATTAGGATTGAAATATTTGTATTCTCTGAATACGCCATCGTCTGTACCGTACTTATCTACCAAGTCAGAAATTTTTGATGCGAATACGGTACCATCTGCCATATCAGAAAAAGCCACCCTTGTTACAAATGCCTGGCGGCTCAGGTTGTCGCCATCTGGCACCACTTGAACGGTATTAAAGGTTTCATCTTCCTTCAACAATATGCTTACCAAGCCATTAGGATACGACTTCTGAAGTTTTTTAGGCAACTTTTTACCATAAAGGAATTGAATACTCTTAATGCAATCTACCCTTATATCGCTGAAAAAAGGCACTATAGAATCTCCCACAATATAAGATGGTTGCCGTAAGCTGTCGCACTCCATAATAGAAGACATAGATACTACTCCGCCTATACCGGAGGCAGATTTGTCGTACTTTACACACAAAACCCTAAGCGAATCTTTTACTCCTCCTATGAATTGTGCCTGCAGAACTTTTCCGCAAATAAGCGACAAGGCAAACAAAACCGTAAAAACATATTTCTTCTTCATAGGAGAGCAAATATAGTATTTTTAGTAACTTCGCTCAAAATCAAAGCCAGTTAATATGTCTGAAACTACATCTCAAAACAAGAAGACGGATTATAAACCGCTTCTCGATCCTCAAAAAAGGTATAAAGAGGCCACCGTTTACAGTGTAAGCATAGGCCTTTTAATGACAATTATCTTTTCTGCAGCAGCGGCATATCTTGGATTAAAAGTAGGCCAGGTTTTTGAAGCGGCTATCCCCATAGCCATTATAGCAGTGGGGCTTTCTACCGTTACAAAAAGAAAAAATGCCCTCGGCGAAAATGTTATTATTCAGTCTATTGGAGCCTGCTCCGGAGGTATTGTAGCCGGCGCTATTTTTACCTTACCGGCTCTGTATATTCTCCAAGCCAAGTATCCGGAAATTCAGGTAGATTTTATAAAAGTATTCCTGTCGAGTTTACTTGGCGGTATTTTGGGAATACTCTTCTTGATACCTTTCCGCAAATACTTTGTAAAAGACAAGGATGGTGAATATCCTTTTCCGGAAGCTACTGCCACAACTCAAGTAATAAAGAGTGGAGAGAGCGATACCGGAGGCGCCAAACTCCTGCTTATAAGCGGTCTTATAGGCGGACTCTACGATTTTATAGTAGCCTCTTTCGGTTGGTGGAGCGAAACAATATACACCACAGCCACACACTGGGGTACCGCAATTGCAAACAAAACCAAACTCATGGTTAAATACAATGTAGGAGCCGCCGTTATGGGTTTAGGCTACATCATAGGCCTAAAGTACGCATTTATAATCTGCTGCGGCTCTATGCTCGTATGGTTTGTAATTATCCCGCTAATGAGCTGGTTATGTGGGGCAGATACAGTAACATTCCTCGGCACTACCTTCGAAGGTGTTGCTAACATGGGGCCAGAAAAAATATTCAGCACATACGCCCGTCAGATAGGTATCGGAGGCATTGCAGTTGCAGGCATCATAGGTATCATAAAATCGTCCGGAGTAATAAAATCTGCCTTTGGGCTTGCCACAAAAAGTTTCTCCAAGAAAGGCAATAGCCAGTTGGAAGAAATCAGAACACAAAAAGACCTTTCTATGAAGATAATAGCGTGGGGCGTTATTCTGGCATTGGCAGCAACATTCATCTTCTTCTATTTTGGAGTTATTCCAGACAGCAACAAACTCTTGCTTGCAATAGTTGCACTCCTTATAGTAACAATAATAGCCTTTCTGTTTACAACCGTTGCAGCTAATGCAATAGCCATAGTAGGCAGCAATCCTGTGAGCGGTATGACACTTATGACCCTCATCTTAGGTTCGGTAGTTCTGGTGGCTTGTGGGCTGAAAGGAATACCGGGCATGGTTGCTTCCCTTATCATAGGAGGCGTTGTATGTACTGCGCTATCGGTAGCGGGCAGCTTTATAACAGACTTAAAAATAGGATATTGGATTGGTAATACACCTAAGGTACAAGAAAGC
The DNA here is from genome assembly GCA_900322025.1 of uncultured Bacteroidales bacterium. Lineage (GTDB taxonomy): Bacteria > Bacteroidota > Bacteroidia > Bacteroidales > UBA932 > Egerieousia. Next base: position 3,605 of record ONYJ01000026.1, read on the forward strand.
TGGAAGTTTGTTGGAACACTTGTGGCGGCTGCAACAGTAGGCGGAGTTATGATAGTACTTAATAAAACCTACGGATTTACCGGCGACGACGCCTTGGTAGCACCACAGGCAAACGCCATGGCTGCGGTTATAGAACCATTGATGAGCGGGCAGGGAGCACCATGGATTCTCTACGGCATAGGAGCAGCTATTGCGCTGATTCTCAACTTCTGCAAAGTTCCGGCGCTGGCCTTTGCTCTCGGTATGTTTATACCTATAGACCTCAACCTTCCGCTCCTTGCCGGAGGTGCAATTTCTTGGTATGTAGGCTCCAGAAGCAAAGACGAGGCTCTCAATCAGGCAAGAGTTAGCAAGGGAACACTACTGGCCAGCGGCTTTATAGCCGGAGGAGCCTTAATGGGAGTTGTATCGGCTATACTAAAATTTGCAGGCAAAGATTTCTTTGTTCATCAATGGGCAGAAACAGGTAGCGCACAACTTGTTGCAATTGTAATGTATTTGGCAGTAGCAGCCTTCCTGCTATTCTCATCGCTGAGAGCAAAAGCACCAAAAAACTTAAAGTAAAATAAATATCGCAAATAGACTTATGGAAAAAGTACAAGATAAATTTCTAAGATATGTTGGGGTATGGACCACTTCCGACCCGGAGAGCACAACAGCACCCTCTACAAAAAGGCAGTTCAACCTTTTAAATCTACTTGCCAAGGAACTCAAGACAATGGGTATAAAGGCAAATGTTTCAAACAAAGGAGTGCTTATGGCCACAATCCCCTCCAACCTTCCAAAAGCAGCCAAAAATAAGGCACTCAAATTACAAACCAACGTTGCCGCAAATAAGAAGATAACAACCAATCAGACAAGCACAGATGTACCCGTTATAGGTTTTATTGCACATGTAGATACAGCTCCCGATGCAGAAGGTAACAACATTAAGCCACAGATTATACCTAACTATAACGGCAAAGACATAGTTCTCAGTAAGACAAATAAGGTAAAGCTCTCTACCACAATGTTCCCTGAACTAAAACAATACAAAGGGCAAACACTAATTACTACAGATGGAACAACCTTGCTTGGAGCCGACGACAAAGCCGGAGTAGCAGAAATCATGTGCGCTGCAGAATATATGGTAACCCATCCGGAGTTTAAGCACGGCGCCATAAAAATTGCCTTTACTCCCGACGAAGAAGTTGGACGCGGAGTAGAGAACTTTTCTGTAAAAGACTTTGGTGCAGACTTTGCCTACACAATAGACGGTGGAGCGATTGGAGAATTAGAGTTTGAAAACTTTAACGCAGCTTCTGCTAAAATAGAAATCCAGGGCTGCAATATCCATCCCGGTTATGCAAAAGGCAAAATGATAAATGCCATAATTGTGGCTAACGAAATTCTATCCCTACTACCTCCAAAGGAACGGCCGGAACACACCTCAAAATATCAGGGTTTCTTCCATGTTGTGGGCATAAACGGAAGCGTAGAAAACGCTTCGATAAACATAATCATTAGAGATCACGATACCGCCAAATTCAACGCACGAAAGAAACTCTTTACAACCATTCAAAACAGGATAGACAAAAAGTACGGCAAAGGCGTGGCTAAGATTACCGTAAAAGACCAGTACTACAATATGCGTAAAATTGTAGAACCTAAGTACTACATAGTACAAAGGGCTATTGACGCAATGAAAAAGGCCGGAGTCAAGCCAAAGATTCAGCCCATAAGAGGAGGTACAGACGGGGCTATGCTAAGTTTCCGAGGTCTGCCATGCCCTAATATTTTTGCCGGAGGACTAAACTTCCATGGCAAATTGGAATACATTCCCATAGAGAGTATGGAAAAGGCCGTTCAGGTAATACTGAATATAGCAGAGGCCAAATAAAATAGCTCAGGCCTGATAGATACCATTAACCCCGAAAGTTAACACTTCCGGGGTTAATTATTAATAGCTGTTTAGTAAATGTTTTATCTGAGAATTCCTACTGCACAGAAGTACCAGCTGTAGGAGTTTAAGTACACGTACTCAAAGATGGCATTGCCTACCACATAGTAAACTCTTCCGTTGTAAATCAGTTCGCGATAATCGCTTGGCATATCGTAGAGAACTGCACCATTTGGAGCATCCACAACTCTTAGCTCATAGCGATTTATCTGAACATAGAAGTTGGCGTATGAATCTACATAGTAATTGTTGTATGGCACATCGGAAGCAGACTCGTAATCAACAGGATACAACGATGAAGAAATGTAAGAAATAGGTATTCTGGTGCCAACCGGAGGTCTGTGCACATTGTAGAAACCATTAGTGCGCCAGTACCAAGTTCCATCCCAGAAGTACATACTCATACCATTTATCCTGTAACGATAGTAGTTACGCGGACGGTCTGAGAAGCGATACCCAAAATCGAAGTAGGCTCTAATTGGGGCCGGACGATGAATCGAGCGCCCATCGCGGAACGGAGCGTAACCCACATAACGATTAACATTTGTCCTGTCGAATTTAGGAGCCGGAGGAAGTTTGGTGGCAGCATCGCCGCCTCTTCCGGCATAGTAAGTAGGACGCGGTCCACTTGTTCCAGGACGAACATTGCTGTTATTAGACGGACGGTTGTTGTCTAAACGAACACTACCGTTATTAGATGGGCGGTTGTTATTTGGAAGATTGTTTGGTTTGTTGTTTTCGGTACGAATGTTACCAACATTCTCGTTAGATACCCTTCCGGAAGTAACACCGGAAGAATTACCTCTGCTCTGAGTAGCCTGACGATCTACCGAAGTGGAAGTATTACGGCTCTGAGTAGTAGTTGTACTACGAGCAGAAGTGGAAGTGTTGCGGTTCTGAGTAGTAGTTGTACTAGAAGTAGAAGCGTTACGGCTCTGAGTAGAAGTATTAGCAGTTCTTGGCTGTGAAACCTCTGCCGCCTTCTGCTTGGTATCAGATGTACGCTGAGTAGTTGAACTATTGCCACCGGAGGTGTTCCTCCTGCTGGAAGACTGTGCAGAGGCGGTAGAAGAAACCGATACGCTCAGCACTGTTGCCAGTATAGCAACTAAAGCAGTGTAGATGGTGTTGGTTTTCATAGCTGTTTAGTTTAAGTTGTTAAACTTTAAGCAATGAAAAGCAAAACCCTTGCCATAAATTGCAACGGCTATTATGGTTTCAGGCTAAAACATAGCAGAAGATTCTGCTACTCATATATTTTGAGTCCGTTTAGTTTTGCTCCCTTGAGAGCATCGTCTGAGTAAATATGGAGGCTATGCCCTGTAGGGCTGAGACAAGTAATCCTGTGTATATGATTGTTGAATTTTCCTTGTTCACCTATGGAAAAAAGCCCTACCTGACTATCTATGGTAAGCTTGGCTGCCAATTTCAGACCATCTTCATATTCCTCAAAGATTTCTACAAGAAAAACACCATCAGCAAAATTATATCCGGCAAATTGCGGATGAGTATGGATTGCTGTAACGTTTCCTTTCTTCCAAGACATCACAATAGCCTCCCAGCCAGAAGAATCTCGCCCTATATACTCTCTTACATAATTATCGTCTTTGAAACGGTTAAATTCATCGAGAGGATGTGTTTTTAGATATGCCAAAGTATATGACTTTATCTGCTCTCCCATTTCTTCTGAAATATCTCCTTTGGATACAATATTCGTCAGACCTTCCATAAAACTTTCATAGCCTTCTATCTTACAAGGCTCAAGGGCAAAATCTTCCTGTATTACCCGCTGATTCTTTTCTGTCATAATTTTGTGTATTTGTATTTATAAATAAAATGCTATTATCGGATTTAGTACGTGCAAATATAGTAAAATATTATACTATTC
>ONYJ01000074.1 GCA_900322025.1 uncultured Bacteroidales bacterium
AGTGGCGGAGAGCAGCAGAGAGTTGCTATTGCGAGAGCTATGATAAATAACCCTAAAATTATATTTGCAGACGAGCCAAGCGGGAATCTCGATAGTAAGACGAAGCAAGATTTGCACGATTTGTTTTTTAAAATGAGAGAAGCCCATAATCAAACAATAGTAATTGTTACACACGACGAATCTTTGGCTAAAAGATGCGACCGTTGCCTTATGCTTAAAGATGGAGTTTTTGTCTGAAACAAAGCTTGTTATATGAGTAATAACTTCTTTAGATTCAAACAGTTTGTGGTTGAACAGAATGAAGTTTCCATGCGAGTAAATACAGACGGAGTTTTACTGGGAGCGTGGTTTTCTCTACCAGAGCAGGCAGAAATCAATGTGTTGGATGTTGGATGTGGCACAGGGGTTATAGCTTTGATGGCTTGCCAGCGACTCGCAGAACTTAAAAAACGATTCAAAGTAGATGCCGTAGATATAGACGAGCCTTCCTGCATACAGGCGGTCGAAAACTTTTCTTCTTCTCCATGGGCAGAACATCTAAGAGTATTTGCTCTAAGTTTTTGCAACTTTGCAGAAAGTAGTAAAACTCAATACGATATAGTTGTATCTAATCCGCCTTTTTTTAACAATTCTCTAAAAAATGCTATTGTTGCTAAAAGAGTTGCTCGCCATACGGATACGCTAAATTATAGGGAATTGATAGAATCCTCCATAGGCATTCTTGCGCCAAAAGGCAGCTTAGTGGTTATTCTGCCTTTAGAAGAATCTTCTTTATTCAAAGCTATTGCTCAAGAAAAAGGCTTGTGCTTGTTTAGAGCCTGCCGGGTTTTTTCTAAAAGAGGAGATCTGAATCCAAAGCGGTTAATGATGGAGTATCGTCTTTTGCAGGAAGAAAAAAACACAGAGGCTCGCATTACCGAAAACCTCTGTATTATGGACGAAAATCTCCAATTTACACCTGAGTATAAAGAGCTTACAGGAGATTTCTATTTAAAATTCTAATTAACTTTATCTTTTTTGTGTTTTGGCTCAGGGTGTTTTTTCCACTGAGAGAGCAACTTGTTCATAAACCGCTCTTCCACCAACCTTACCAAGGCAGCTTTCTTAGCCGGTAATACTTTTAGATACTCGTAGTAATGAAGCTTTTGCAAAGAAGCCTCCCTATCTAAATTCTGATAATAAGTTTCGGCTAAGGAGCGCATGCTCTCATCTGAAGTATTTGCATCTTTGGCGGCTATATGTAAAGCTTTTGCGCTTTTGCGAATCTCCTTGCGATTGGCATTCCTTTCTTCTTCGCACTTGTTGTAAACAGGCCAAAAGTTTTGAGCTTCTTCGCTGGTTAGTTGCAACTGCTTGGTAAAGAAAGCTATTTTTCGGCTTTGGATTTCAGCCATCATCTGTTCGTATTTTTCGCGATTGCCTTCTTCCTTGTTATTTTGTGCAAAACCAAGAGAACAAAAAACAAGAGCTAAAAACAAAAAGAAAATCTTTTTCATAACAAATGTTTTATATTGCTTATCAAGAAATAACTATTCTATTTTTTAGACAGTTCTTCTGCCAATAGGCCCGGAAAAGAAGGGGCCATTAAAGAAATATATTCTTCTATGGCGAGGTATTCTTCATCTGTCATCCCTATTGTTTCCGGATTATCGATAGTTTGACTATAGTGGTAAATTTCAGCTACCTCTATAGCCCCAAACTTACTGATAAGACTATCCATCATTATTTGCCCTTCTTCTGAAAGCTGTATCTGTGAGTTGTCGGCCAATTTTGCCTGTTGCGCATAATTAGTAAGGCGCATAACTCCCCATCCTAATCCGGCAACAATAAGAAAAGAAGCCGCTAAAGTTAGGCCGGCCTTCAAAGAGGTAAGCAATAGCCCTCTCTTCTGCACAGGGGTATTGAAGCATTTTTCTTGTAATCTTTGTTCAACGCTTTCGAAATATCCCTCTGGAACAGAGAAAGGAATCTTTCTCATCTCAGTCCTTTCAAGTAGTTCGCTATCTTTTATTCTGTGTGTCATGTTGTAAAATCTACTTTTAAATTTAACCACACGCTATTTGTTTAGATGACAATTAGGTGCTAAAGTAAAATCACCGTTTTTATGTATCTCGCAATTGCTTTTCTATTTTTTTGTAAGCCAGGGAGTAAGAGGCTTTTACCGCGTCTATGTTACTGTCTAAAATTTCTGCAATAAGGCTGTATTCCATATCCTGAAAGTATCGCATTGAGAAAATAGCTCTCTGCTTGTCTGGAAGCTTGGCCACCTCCTTTTGGAGTAGTAGCTGTATGGTTTCGCCCGAAAAATAAAGATCGTCTGTTAAGCGGTTTGCCAGTTTGGTTTCGTACGGAGTTAAAGAAAACTTGTTGTTAAATCTCTCTTTTTTGAGAAAAGAGAAGGCCTCATTAGTGGCTATCCTGTATAACCACGTATAAAGTCCGCTTTCCCACCTAAAGTTAGGAAGAGCCTTCCAAGCTTTCATAAAGGTATTCTGAAGAAGGTCATCTGCATCTTCATGATTAAGCACCAACTCCCTTAAATGCCAGTACAACCTTTGGGAGAACTCTCGTACAATGATATTGAAGGCCTGCTTTTGTCCACCATCGGAGACGAAAATGTCTTGTATTTCTTTGTCTGTCATGGCACCGATAGTGGGAAACTGATTATTTTCTTGATAAAGCTTTTCTTGCAGCGGCTACGATGTGCTCAGCATCCAAACCGTATGCCTTCATCAGTTCGGAAGGAGTGCCGCTTTGGCCGAACCTATCGTTGATGGCAACATATTCCACAGGAGCCAAGCAGTGAGTTGCCAGCATACCGGCTATCATTTCTCCCATGCCGCCATATATGAAATGTTCTTCTGCCGTAACCACACATCCGGTTTTCTTAACAGACTCCAAAATAGTGGCGGTATCTAAAGGTTTAATAGTTGCAATGTTTATAACATCGGCCCCAATGCCTTCTTTTTCCAACTCTTCTGCAGCAAGCAGCGCCTCCCAAACGAGGTGGCCTGTTGCAAAAATGGAAACATCTTTACCTTCGTTTAGTTTATACGCCTTGCCTATTTCAAAAGTCTGGTTTTCCGGAGTAAAGTTAGGAACAGAAGGTCTGCCGAATCTTAAATAAACCGGTCCTTTCCACAAGGCCGCTGCTATTGTAGCATTTTTTGTTTGGTTAAAATCGCAAGGATTTATAACAACCATGCCGGGCAACATTCTCATAAGCCCTATGTCTTCCAAAATTTGATGTGTAGCCCCGTCTTCTCCAAGGGTGATTCCGGCATGAGAAGCAGCTATCTTTACATTGGTTTCTGAATAAGCTACGGCCATTCTGACTTGGTCGTAAACCCTTCCTGTAGCAAAGGCCGCAAAGGTTCCAACAAAAGGAATTTTTCCATTGAGAGACAACCCTGCCGCTACATTTATCATATTGGCTTCTGCTATTCCACATTGAAAAAACCGCTGTGGAAATTCCTTGGCAAAGCCATCCATTTTAACGGAGCCCATAAGGTCTGCAGAAAGAGCAACAATATCGTTGCACTCTCTTCCTGCGGCAAGCAAACCTTCTCCAAAACCGGAACGGGTGTCTTTATTTCCTGTATTTGTATATTTTGTCATGATTCAAAATCTAAGTAAATAAAAGTTAAGCAATGTCTTTTTTAGAAATCTCCAAGCGTTTCCGGTATTTGTGCAAGAGCTGCTTCGCACTCTTCTGGTTTAGGGGCTTTGCCATGCCACTTGCAAGTTCCTTCCATAAAATCTACACCTTTGCCCATAACTGTTTTCAACATAATCATGACGGGCTTAGGCTCTATTTGTTGCAGTTCTTCTGCGAGTTTAAGGGCGGAGAAAATATCTTCAAAAGAGTTACCGTCTTCTGCTATAACCACATTCCAGCCAAAGGCTTTCCACCTTTGATCTAAATGATCTGGTCCGATAACTTCTTCTGTGGTTCCATCTATTTGCTGACCATTCCAGTCTGTAAAGGCTATCAGATTGTCTATTTTGTGGTGAGAGGCGAACTGTGCAGCTTCCCATATCTGCCCTTCTTGGCTTTCTCCGTCTCCTATGAGGCAATATACTTTATGAGTATCTCCTGCCATTTTTTTGCCCAAGGCCGCTCCCACGGCAACACTTAAACCTTGTCCAAGAGAACCACTTGCTTCATAAACTCCGGGAAGACCTGTATCTGTGGCCGGATGTCCCTGCAGCCGGCTTCCTATTTTTCGGAAAGTGGCGAGTTCTTCTATCGGGAAGTATCCACAACGGGCAAGAGCACTATACAGCAGTGGAGATTCGTGCCCGCAACTCAGAAAAAACATATCGCTTTCCTTGCCGCTACGGTCCCAATTGTTTGGGCTATGCTTCATCTTGCTAAAATATAGCGCTGTAACAACATCTGTAGAACTGAGGCTTCCGCCCGGGTGGCCGCTCTTGGCCATGGTTACCATTCTCAGTATATCTCTTCTGATTTGGTTTGCAGTATCTTTCAGTCTTTGAAAATCAGACATAATATTTGAGTGTAAATAAATTTTTGTTTCCAAAGTTAACTAAAAACCAAAAACAGAAAAGAAAATATGCAGTATTAATTCAAAACAGATTCTTATTTTTGCATTGCAATGAAAAATATCAGGAATTTTTGCATAATAGCACATATAGACCACGGCAAATCTACTTTGGCAGACAGAATGCTGGAAGTAACAAACACTGTATCTGCACGCCAGATGGAGGCTCAGGTGTTGGATTCCATGGACTTGGAAAAGGAAAAGGGTATTACCATAAAGAGCCATGCCGTGCAGATGAAGTACAGTAAAAACGGAGAGGAATACACCCTTAACCTTTTGGATACTCCCGGCCATGTAGATTTTTCTTATGAAGTATCGCGTTCCATAGCTTCATCGGAGGGAGCTTTATTAGTAGTAGATGCAACACAAGGCATACAGGCTCAGACCATTTCTAATTTATATCTTGCCTTAGAACACAATCTTACAATAATTCCTGTGCTCAATAAAATAGATATGGATGCGGCGGAGCCGGAGCTTGTTCGCGATCAGGTTTGCGAACTAATAGGCTGCGATGCTTCGGAGGTTCTGATGTGTTCTGCAAAAACCGGCCTTGGAGTTCCGGAGATATTAGACGCAATAATAGATAGAATACCGGCTCCGGATGGCAATCCAAATGCACCGTTGCAGGCATTGATATTCGATTCTGTATTCAATCCCTTCAGAGGTATAATAGCATATTTTAAGGTAGAGTCTGGTAGCATACATAAAGGCGAGAAGGTAAAATTCTTTAATACCGGTATGGAGTATGTGGCAGACGAGGTCGGGATTATGGGCATGAAACTTCAGCCTATGCAGGAAATCAATTGTGGTAATGTAGGATATATAATAAGTGGCATAAAGAGTGCGGTTGAGGTAAAGGTAGGAGATACAATTACTTCTGTGCAAAATCCATGTACAGAAGCAATAGCCGGTTTTGAAGAAGTAAAACCCATGGTGTTTGCCGGCGTATATCCTGTAGAAACAGACGAATATGACCAATTGAAAGTTTCTTTAGAAAAGCTTCAGCTCAACGATGCCTCTTTAGTATTTGAGCCGGAGAGTTCTATGGCTCTTGGCTTTGGTTTCCGTTGTGGCTTCTTAGGGCTTTTACATTTGGAAATAGTTCAGGAAAGGCTCTTTAGGGAGTTTGATATGGATTGCATAACCACCGTGCCAAATGTGTCGTTTAAGGTTTATACCACAGATGGACAAGTGTTAGAAGTGCATAATCCTTCCGGTTTGCCGGAGGTTACCATGATAGATCATATAGAGGAACCTTATATAAGAGCACAGGTTATATCTAAGGCAGATTTTTTTGGCTCTATAATGAAACTATGTTTGGATAAGAGGGGTATTCTTGTAAGCCAGCATTATATAACCACAGACAGAGTAGAGCTTAATTTTGACCTTCCTCTTTCGGAGATAGTATTTGATTTCTACGACAAGCTTAAAAGTATTTCAAAGGGCTATGCTTCTTTTGATTACCACATTACAGATTATAGAGATGCCGCCCTTGTTAAGTTGGATATTTTGCTTAACGGGGAACAAGTAGATGCACTATCTTCTCTTATTCATAGAGACCATGCATACGATTTTGGTCGAAGAATGTGTGAAAAACTAAAAGATCTTATTCCAAGACAGCAGTTTGATATTGCTATTCAGGCCGCTATCGGAGCTAAAATTATAGCCAGAGAAACCGTGCGGCAGGTAAGAAAAGATGTTACTGCAAAGTGCTATGGAGGAGATATTTCCAGAAAGAGAAAACTTTTAGAAAAACAGAAGAAGGGGAAAAAGCGTATGCGTCAAGTAGGGCAGGTACAAGTTCCGCAGAGTGCTTTTATGGCGGTGCTAAAACTCTAAAAACAGAAAGTAAAGATGAATCAAACAGCAACAACTCCTCCTTACATAAAGGAAACGCTCAACTATCTAAAGTTTGTGCTTATAATACTGGTTGTTTATGCTCACTCCAAGCCAGAAACTGCGGGTAATTTCAAAACATTTAATATGGTACAAGAGGTTATTACTTATAATCTCTGTGCTATAGCCGTGCCGCTTTTATTTCTACTTAGCGGATATTTGTTTTTCAGAGAAGGAACTCTTAACAAGGAATTATATGTTAAAAAATTAAAGAAGCGTTTTAAAACACTTGTTATTCCGTATATATTTTGGACTCTTGCGGCTGTTTTTGTCATTTTGGTTGTGGCTCAGAGATATTTACCTAATCTTTTTACAGGTTCTTTTCCAAACATTTCTACATTTAAGGCTAAAGATTGGCTGGATGTTTTTTGGATAGAGCCGCTGCAATATCAGTTCTGGTATCTCAGAGATCTGTTTGTAACAATACTGCTTACACCGCTGATATATCTGTTTATAAAAAAAATAGGAGTGTTCTTTTTGTTAGGCCTTTTGGTACTGTTGTTGGCAAGGCTGTCTGAGCCTATAGTGGGTTTTAGCGTGTCTTCCATATTTTACTTTTCAATAGGAGCTTTCTTTGCTATTAAAAACATAGATTTCGTTAAGTTGTCAGACAAGTATTTTATTCCTGTAACTATAATTTATGCCGCCTTGTTTGTGGTAAGCGTTATGGTAAAAAACAGTAATCCTTTAAATTTTTCGGTATTGGTTTTTATGATATTGCCGGGAATGTCCTTTATTACAGGTTTGGTATATAGGTGCAGAGCTTGTTTTAGAAAAGTGCCGGAGGTGTTTTATTCTTCTACATTTTTCTTGTATGCTTTCCATGGTTTATTTATAATGGGTTTAGTCAGACTGTTGAGTAAGGTAGGCCTTGTGAGTACAGACATTAAAACCGTGGTTTTGTATTTAATAGCTCCAATAATAACAATAATTGTCAGCGCACTTATTTACAAGGTATTAATAAAGATAGCACCACGCTTTACAAAGTTTATAACAGGCGGCAGATGATTCCTTTTCAAAAAAACAGTTGACCAAAAACAAATTTGCTCAATTTTGTCATGCCGAGCCAAAAAGTTCTTCCGCAAAGCGTTCGTAATTATTGTTGGCGTTCCATTTTTCTTTCCAGTTTGCATAAGCGTTATGACGCATTTGCATTTGAGCTTTAGTAGGCAGTAGAATAAAATCTAATATTTGTTTCTTGAGCTCTTGGGCTGTTATGTTTGCTCCTACAAGATAACCTAATGGGCAGTTATGGAACAACTCGCTTACTCCACCAACATTAGAGGCTATTACAGGGATGCCATAGCTCATAGCCTCCATTATGGAAACAGGTATGCCTTCAGACTCACTAACCAAAATAAACAAATCCGCTCCATAGTTTTTGTAGTGAGCCATAATTTCGCAATGCGGCATGGTGCCATTGAAGATGAACTTACTCTCCAAAAACTTTTCTTCTGAATTGAACTTCTCCGCTTTTTCTTTCAACGATTGCAGCATGACTCCACCACCAAAATGAGTATAAGTAAGTTGATAAAATCCCCTTTGCTTTATTTGCTCGGAAGCCTCCTTATCTTTGCATAGTAGTTCTAAAGCCTTAATGGTAAGGCCTGTACGTTTTAGAGGAATAACATTAGAGCAACTTATTATGTTAAAACTTTGCGAGGAGGGTTCTTTGAGGTTTGCAAAATCTTCATTGTGATATGCAGAACCAAGATGCCATACTTCTATGTTTTTAGGACAAGGATTGTAATTATGTGTAATGTACTCCATTCCGTTGTAAGAAACAGGCAGGGCAAAATCTGTTTCTGCCATTATCTGATTGCGGAAAGGAAGATAGCCTTTAACTCCTTCGTAAAGATCTGAACCATGAAACCTTACGCAAAAAACAGGCATGATTTCTACCTCTGGCCTTAGCAGTTTTTTCAGAAAAGGAATAAGCATTGCCGATTTATCGCCCCAGTAAAAATATATTTTATCTGCAAACGAACATTCTCTGATAATTTCTTTCACGAGCTTTTTTCTGCTGAGAATGGTGCGTAGCATCAGAAAATAGTTGAAGAAAATCTGTAACCGCTTTATTATGCCGGCTTTCTTATGGGCAGGGCTGGGCTTTTTTCCATGTTTGTATTCCAGCTTTATATTACGCCCAAACATAGCCCTAAAGAATTCTTTTGTAGCAAAAAAGAAAGGGGCAGTGTTAAAGAGTCCACTCTTCAGATAGCCTATTCTGTATTTGTGGTCAAAGGGCAGTAATGGGGATGCTATATCTACATTGGCCGGAAGTGCTCTTTTTCTACCTCCGGGGCAATACAGCGGAAATATTGTAATCTTATAGAACTGCTTTGCCAAAAAAGGGACTTCTTCCGCAAGGAAAGACTCGCCCATTCCATACGGGAAAGTATTGGAAAATAAGACGAGTCTGGCCTTATAGGAATCGTTCATTGGTATTGCTATTGAAGAGGAGCAAATTCAATATCGTTTTCTATGCGGTCTTCGTAAATCTTTTTATCAAAAGCTTTTACAAGTTCGTTTTCGCAGGTGGTAACATCTCCCTTACGGGCGGCAATAATTGCTCTTAAATAAGATTCGTCTGGATCGTTCTCTTTTGTAAGCAGTCTGACGGCCTGATCGGTTTTGCCTGTAAGCAGTAAGGCCAAAGCATGAGTAAAGCCCTTTGTGCCTTCCAAAACTTCAAGAGCTCCGTTATAATCGCCATCCATAATCAGGAGAGAACCGAGGTTTTGCTTTGCTTCGTTTATAATTTCGCCGTTTTCTCCTTTAGCCATATAGAAATATTCAGCAGCCTTATCTGCATTGCCTTTTTGCAACTCGCAAACACCGAGATTATTATACAAACCGGCTGTTTTGTTGCCTATATTTTTCAGATAACCGGCGGCTGCATCTGGCTGATTGTTTGCCAAAGCCAAAGCAGCAAGGTTGTTGTAGGCGCGCCAGCTATTGAATTTTTGGGCAGCCTTCTTGTATATAGAAACCTTAGTATCGGCATTATCAAATAGTGTTGCTGCATATAGCAGCCCTTCTTCTGTAAGGCGCGAATCGTCTTTTTGTACCATTTGCATGAGTTCCTGATCAGAGAAATTGGTTCTCTTAACATCGGCTACAATACGGCTTCTTCTAAGCTGAGGCAAAACTTTGCTGGAAAGAGTTTGGAATACCTGAGACATGTTGCGTATCTCGCGCTCTCTTACAGCAGGGTCTGAGTACATAGACAACACTCTGATGATAAGATCTTTGTCTTCTATATTAGACTGTTCTACGAGCTTTTTGAATCCTTCCCAGTCTTCGCCTTTTTCTTCTACAGAAACATCGAGATTAAGGTTGGCTCTTTTTGAAATGGTTTTATCGTAAGCTTCTTTTGCGCTTTTAGCTCTTTGAATAGACAACTTATTGTTCTTGTCTTCCGGGCCTTCCGGAGAGGCATATCCAATGATTTTACCGCCCTCAACTTTAGCTTTCTGGTCGGTTTGAGCTTCTTTAAGGAATTGTTCAAAAGCTTTTATTTCAGCAGAGTTTAGTCGAGATGTTTTTACATCTGCTTTATTTACATCGTAAAGAATCTGAGTTTCTATTTGCTCGGTAAATTCTTTTTGATAGTTGTCTTGGGCAACAAATGCAATACCGTTGTTTTTAGCTAACATATAGGTAGTGTTAGTTCCTTCTGCTATTTTGAAAGGAAGCGGATATTCCCAGTTTTTTGATTTATTGGCATTGTAGATAGTTACCCTGAGTTGTAGGGTAGCTTTTTCCATGCCGGGCTTATACGGAAAAACAACGGTTCTGGTATGAGACTTTGAAGTTTTATATGGAACAACAGCATAGTTGTCTCTTATTTTTTCTCCCTGCAACCAAAAATCTTCTCCTACTTCTTTTTGGTTATTTGCATAAATCAATTCTGGGGTTACCTTCATATAAGCCTTTGGAATAAAATAGTTTGCAGGAAAGTCTATGGTGTAAGAGGCTTTGATTTGTCCGGCTGTAGCTTCCAAAATCTGAGGATTACAGCTGGTTTTTGTCATTGAAGCTAACTTGGCCATCTGTTGCGGATTGGCGCAAAATGTTGTAGTAACAGCCACTGCAACAAAGAGTAAATATTTAAATAATCTATTCATATAACTGTTATTTTTATTATTGCTCAGGAATTTTTATGTTGTTCACTCTTTTGAGATCTTCCGGTGTATCTATTCCAAAAGAGGGTTGATTACATTCGGCTACTCTGATTCTGAACCCATTTTCTAACCATCTCAACTGTTCGAGTTTTTCTGTTTGTTCCAGAAAACTTTCCGGCAAAGAACAAATCTGTTTTAGAATATTGCATCTGTATCCATACAAGCCTACATGCAGGTAGTATGAAATGTGTTCGAGATCTTCTTGCTGCAAAGTACGGGCCCTGTTAAAGGGAATAGGGCTGCGGCTAAAATACAGAGCATTATTGTTTTTATCCAAAACTACTTTAGGTCTGTTAGGATCTGCTATATCTGCAATACAGTCTGCCCGTTTAACAATGGTAGCTATATCTACTCCATCTTGCATAAGTGTATCTGCCAGTGTTTTCAGTTGTATGGGACTTATAAAAGGTTCATCTCCTTGTACATTTACCACCCCATCAAAAACTTTGCCGTTGGAAGAATAGTTGTTGAGAGCTTCCAAGCAACGGTCTGTTCCGCTTCTATGCTTTTCGGACGTCATAACTGCAACTCCTCCAAATTTTTCTACGGTATCAAAAATACGGCTGTCATCAGTGGCTACGCAAACATTGTCGAACACTTTTCTTGCTTGTTCAAAAACTCTAACTACCATAGGTGTTCCGTGTACCATTGCCAGAGGTTTGCCCGGAAACCGCGTAGAAGAGTATCTGGATGGTATTATTGCCAAAATGTTTTTCATTGCAGTAAAAAATCAGCAATACCAAAATGGGAGTAGGCTTGCTATGGGACAAAAGTACAGAAAAAATGTTAAAAACTTTTATAAAGCCAAACAGATTCTTAACTTTGCATTTGTCTGAAAAAAACAGGAAGAAATGGAATTGCAGAGTTTGAAAAACCGCTTCGACCTTATAGGAGACGATCCTCAGTTCAATCGTGCTTTGGCGATAGCAGAACAGGTTGCCTCTACAGATTTATCTGTGCTGGTGAGCGGAGAGAGCGGGGTTGGTAAAGAATCTATCCCTCAGATAATACACAACAGTAGCCCCAGAAAGCATAATAAATACATAGCTGTTAACTGCGGAGCAATTCCGGAGGGAACCATGGAATCGGAATTGTTTGGCCACATTAAGGGCTCTTTTACCGGAGCAAATGAAAACCGCAAGGGTTATTTCGAAGTAGCAGATGGAGGCACTATTTTTTTAGATGAAGTAGGAGAGTTATCGGCCGAGTCTCAAAAGCGTTTGCTCAGGGTTTTGGAAAGTGGAGAATTTTATAAGGTAGGTTCTTCTGTTGTGCAAAAGACAAATGTTAGAGTAATTGCTGCAACCAATGTTAATTTAACAGAGGCTATACGTCTGAAAAAATTCAGAGAAGATCTCTACTATAGGTTGAATCAGGTTCCCGTCTTTCTTCCCCCTTTAAGGCAGCGTAAGGGAGATATATGCTTGTTGTTCAGAAAATTTGCGGTTGATTGTGCAGACCGATATAACATGCCTCCCATTGCTTTAACAAGAGATGCTCAAGCCATGTTGATGTCTTACAGGTGGCCTGGTAATATCAGGCAGTTGAAGAATATAGTGGAGCAGATTACGGTTCTCGAGACCGGCCGGCTTATAGAATCAGAAGTGCTTAAAAATTATCTCCCCAATCAAGACGAAGATCTTCATCCTGCGTTGAGAGCCCTGCCTTCTCAAGAGAATGCTTTTTCCGGAGAGAAGGAGATGATATACAAATTGATATATTCCCTCAAGCAAGAAGTAGAACAGATTAAACAGCAGCTTGCTGCCGTAGCTGTTCAGCCTCAAACAAATACGCAGCACATACAGGTTTCGCCACAGCCTTCAGATCATATAATTGTGGTTTCTCCGGAACAAGAAGAAGGGGTGAAAGACCTTTCTATAAGTTCTATGTATGAGGAGAAGATTCGCGAAGCTCTTGGCAAATTCCCAAGAAACCGTAAGGCGGCAGCCTCACAGTTGGGTATATCTGAACGCACCCTATACCGGAAGATAAAAGAATATGGAATAGATATAAAAAAGAAGAAATGAAACACGCACTAAAAGCTTTGTTTGTCTCGATTTGTTCAGCAATAGCTGTAGGCTGTGGAATATACTCGTTTTCAGGTACATCTCTTCAGCCAGATATAAAAACAATCTATGTTGCCGACATTGAAAACAGAGCAATGCAGATAAATCCTACTCTGGCATCGCAGATGACACAGGCTTTGCAAGACAAATATCGTAGGCTAACAAAACTGGAGGCTGTTTCGGAGGATGCAGACTTAGAAGTTACCGGCCATATAATGAGTTATGAGGTAACTCCTACAGCCGTTACTGCAGATGAGGTGGCCTCTCGCAACCGACTTACCATAACGGTTAAGATTTTTTATAAAAATAATAAGTATCCAGACGAAGGTTTTCCGGAGGGACGCTCTTTCGCCGCCTATCAGGACTATGATTCCAACAACTCGCTTGATGCTGTGCAAGATGTTCTGTGCCAGCAGATAATAGAAACTCTGGTAGAAGATATTTTCAATGCTACGGTTGCAGAATGGAGATAGAAAACCTTAAATATTCAGACATTCCTTCTTTAGACTTGATGGAATTAGATACTGCCGTAAAACAGTATCCATGGTTTTCCTATCTTCGTCAGGTTCTTATGGAGAAGCTGTATAAGGTTGATAAAGAGGCTTTCAGGCAAAAGTTGGCAGAGGTGGCGGTGTTTTTGTCTTCCAGAAAAACTCTGTACGACAGAATAAATGCTTGTGTGGACAATACGCAAGAAGAAGATATTACTGCCGTGCAGACAGAGGATGTTGTGGTTGAGGAATATGAGCCGGTGCACAAACCTAAGGTGGTGGTGGTGGGCGGAGATTTCTTTACCAAAGAAGATTTGAAGACCATAAATCCGGAAGAAGACATGGAACTCAAATTAAGAAACAGCCCATTTTATCGCCCTGCAGAACATGCGGAAAAAGCGGAAGATACAGTAGAGGGAACAAAAGGAAAAGAAAAATCTTCTCTCTACACTGCAGATGGAAAAGTTAATTTTGATGACTTGGCATTTTGTACAGAAACTCTCGGGCATATTTATGCCCAACAGGGTTTCTACGATAAGGCTATAGAGGTTTTTTCTAAACTAATTTTGCTATATCCGCAAAAAAGTGCTTACTTTGCAGCCCTTGTAAACGATTTGAAAAACAATAGGGTAATATAGAAATAAAACAAAAACAAATCTGATATGTATAGTGCGTTTGTTGTAATTATTGTATTGGCAAGCATTTTTCTTACCATAGCCGTTCTGCTTCAAAATTCTAAGGGCGGTGGGCTTGCTTCTAATTTTGCTGCTGGAAACCAAACATTTGGCGTTAGAGAAACTGCAAGTTTTTTGGAGAAGGCAACATGGGTGTTGGCCGCAGTGGTAATAATAGTTAGCATTGCAGCTTCTGCAACCATTTCCGGAAGCTCAAACACCAGAAAGTCTGATTTAACCAAAGAGCTCCAGAAGAGCGCTCCTTCTAATAATGTGCCAACTTTCCCTTTGAGCACAACTCCGGAGAACACTCCTCAAGACGCAACACCGGCAGAATAAGCCTAAGCGTAACAAAAACGTAACAATTTTAATAAAGAATAAAGTCCTGATATTGAGTCGATAAATGAATTTCAATATCAGGATTTCTTAAAAATCCACTACTTTGTTATGCAAAGAACATATAAAAGCATATATATTTGCAGTGCAAAATACAAAGCCTTGCAAAATACAAAGTCAAGCCAAGTAATATTAAAAATAATATAGTATAAAAGCAATAAGAGGAAGGAACTCGAAAGGTAGCAAGAAGAAGTAGCAGAAAAGTTGTATTGAAAGTAAACAAAATAAATAGATAAAAAATGAAACAAGTTGTTAACATTGCGATTGGCAATAAAAGCTTCACGCTCGAAGTAGATGCCTTTCAAGCCTTGAAGGATTATTTGTCTGCCTTTAAGACAAAGTCTTCTGCCGGAGTTCAGACAGAAGAAACTATGCAGGAGATAGAATAAAGAATTGCAGAAATTTTATCTTCAAAAGTATCTTCTGTAAGGAATGTTGTGAATATGACAATGGTAGAAGAAATCATTATTCAGTTGGGTATGCCAGACGGTACTTCTTACTTTAACAGAGGTACTGCTTCCGGGACGCAAAATACTCATACCAACTCCCAGACTTATTCTCAGGCTTATTTTCAAGAAACAGAAGGGGAACGAAAACGTTTCTACAGAGATTTAGACAATAATGTAATAGGGGGTGTTTGCTCGGGTCTGGGTTATTATATGAATATAGATCCGGTATTATTGAGGGTTGTTTTAGTGGTGTTGTTTTTAGCAGGCTGTTCAGGGTTGCTCATTTATATAATACTTTGGATAGTGGCCCCTGCTGCAAAAACTCCTGCTCAAAAATGCGAAATGAGAGGTTGGCCTAAAACCGCAGAAAATATAGAAAAATTCACAAGGAGGATATAAATATGGAAATAAAGGATAATATGAATACAAAAGAGCTTCAGCTTAATGCAGAAAACATTAAGGCGCAAATGAGAAAAGGCGTGCTCGAATACTGCATACTATCTATTCTCAGAAAAGGAGATTCTTATGCATCTCCGCTCATAGCTGAATTGAAGTCTGCAAAAATGATAGTTGTAGAAGGAACTTTGTATCCTCTGCTAACTCGACAGAAAAATCAAGGATTGCTTTCTTATCGTTGGGAAGAAAGTCCGAGCGGCCCGCCAAGAAAATACTACTCGCTAACAGAAAAAGGCAAACTTGCCTTGGAGCTGATGGACGAGGCTTGGCAAGAAGTGATAAAAACGGTTGCCTTGATAAAAGACGGAATAAATATGTCTGAATAAAACGGAGGATTTTATATGAGCATGGGAGAAACTATAAAAGTGAGTATAGGAGGCATATCGTTTTCTGTAACAAAAGATGCCTACGAAAGACTTAGGAATTACCTGAATAGCATAGAGAAACACTATAAAGGGAAACCAGACGGGCAAGAAATCATCAATGATATAGAGAGTCGTATAGCAGAGCTACTATTAGAAAAGAATAAAATAGAAGAGGTGGTAGATCTGCAGCGTGTGGAGGTGGTAATAGATATAATGGGGGTTCCTACTCAGTTCTCTGAAGAAGAAGCAGAGAATTCAAACAGAGGCAGCGAAACAGGCCCTCAAGAGTCTTTCAAAGAAGAAACAAAGCCCCTGAATAAGAGGTTGTATCGCGACAGATCAGACAGGTTAATTGGAGGTGTGTGCAGTGGTCTTGC
>ONYJ01000078.1 GCA_900322025.1 uncultured Bacteroidales bacterium
ATTGCCGTTGTTTCTGCTGATAGCTGCGTTGCGGTTAGCAACACTACCATTGTTTCTGCTGGTAGAAGCGTTGCGGTTAATAGTATTGCCGTTGTTTCTGCCAGTGGAGGCTGTGCCTGTAGCTCTCACATTGTTTACTGTAGGAGTTCTTCTGTATGAACTTCCTGTAGGGCGTAGATTGTTCGAACTACCTCTGTTAGGAAGGCTTCCTACACTGATATTTCTCCTAGTGTTGCCATCACCGTTTCTGCGAGTATAGTATCTTCCAGGTTTGAACCCGTGGTGATGAGGTACATGGCCTGCATATCTATATCTCCAGTAATTGCTGTAGCTATATGGTCTGTAATACCATGGGTCGTGATACCACCCCCTGAATACAGGACGATGCCATCTCCATGCGTAATCGTATCTATAGAAATCGTACCAACTCCAGCCATAGTACCATGGATCGTACCAACCATTTCTCCACAAACGCAAATCGCTCAGCCAAATACTGCTATGATAGCCATAGCGATATCTGTAATAATGGTAGTTCCAGTTCCATGCAAAAGGGTTATACCAAGATATATCCCACGGATCTATCACTACATTTATGGTGTAAGTAGGGCTATCGAATTTTCTGAGAAGTTCTTCATAGCTCTCGTCAGAGGTCAAGCTTGCCTCTCCGTTGTAATTGATATTTACGGCATAGTCTTCTCCCACTAAGATAGTATCTTGATAAGGGGAGAAAACATTCTTATCGCTCAAGGATGCTATAGTTTTTGTCTGTAAGTTTTTAACATCCTGAGGAACTGGTGCGGTATAATTGCCGGATGTGTTAGAAACTGCATCGGAGGAGGTGTAATAGATGCTGTTCATGTATCCTCCGTTGCTGTTTGCAGAGTAATTGCTTGTTCCGCAAGAAACAAGTAGCAGACTCCCTGCAACTAAGATAGATAAGTTAATGTTTTTCATTGTTACCTCCTGCGTTAAATAAATTTTGTATTTTTGTGCGGTTCTTATTAAGAACAAATATAATCTTATTTATAAAAGTATCAAAAACTATACCAAAGAGTGGAAGATATTTGCATAAAGAGCAACGATGCTTGCAAGGATATGACAAATGCAGAGCTTCTTTCTTTGCAATAGATTAAGGATATTGTTATGGCAGAACATATAACATCAAGACAAGAGAACTATTCTCAGTGGTATAACGATCTTGTAGTCAAAGCAGGTTTGGCAGAGAATTCTGCAGTGCGTGGCTGTATGGTGATTAAGCCTTATGGCTATGCTATTTGGGAAAAAATGCAGCATCAGTTAGATAAGATGTTTAAGCAGACAGGGCACGAAAACGCCTACTTCCCGCTGTTTATACCAAAATCTTTTCTCAGCCGAGAGGCAGAGCATGTAGAGGGATTCGCAAAGGAATGTGCAGTTGTTACCCATCACAGGTTAATGGCAAATCCAAATGGTAGTGGGGTGGTGGTAGATCCTTCTGCCAAGCTCGAAGAAGAACTTGTGGTAAGACCTACCTCAGAAACAATCATCTGGAACACCTACAAAAATTGGATAAGCTCTTATCGCGATCTTCCTATACTTGTAAATCAGTGGGCAAATGTGGTTCGTTGGGAGATGCGCACAAGGCTTTTCCTGCGAACAGCGGAGTTTTTATGGCAGGAAGGTCATACGGCACATGCTACCAAGGCAGAAGCCATTGCCGAGACAGAAAAGATGGTTGGAGTTTATGCAGATTTTGCCAGAAACTATATGGCTATGCCTGTGATAGTGGGGCATAAAACCGAAAGTGAACGATTTGCCGGAGCCTTGGATACTTTGTGCATAGAGGCTATGATGCAAGATGGCAGGGCGTTGCAGGCAGGAACTTCTCATTTCTTGGGGCAGAACTTTGCCAAGGCTTTTGATGTAAAGTATCAGAGTAAAGAGGGGGCTTTGGAATATGTGTGGGCAACTTCATGGGGAGTATCAACCAGACTGATGGGAGCTTTAATTATGGCGCATGGCGATGATAATGGTCTGGTGCTTCCGCCCAATCTTGCTCCTATACAAGTTGTAATGGTACCCATCTTCAATAAACAAGAGCAGTTAGAACAGGTGCTGGAAAAGATGAAAGATATTAAGACTGCTTTGGAAAAGTTGGGTATCAGCGTAAAGATAGACGACAGAGAAAACGTGCGTAGCGGGTTCAAGTTTGCAGAGTGGGAGTTGAAGGGTGTACCTGTAAGGTTGGCTATAGGTCCTCGCGATCTCGAAAACCATACGGTGGAAGTCGCCCGTCGCGATACGCTTACAAAAGAGAGCATGAGCTTAGACACTATAGTAGATAATGTTGCGGCTTTGTTGGAGGAGATAGAAAAGAATATATATAATAAGGCTTTGGCTTACAGAGACTCGCATCTTTATAGGATAGATACATGGGAAGACTTTAAGCAGCAGATAGATAAGGGGGGATTTCTTCTTTGCCATTGGGATGGAACCCCAGAAACAGAGGCAAAAATACAGGAAGAAACTAAGGCCACTATAAGATGTATTCCTATGGATACCTGTGTTTGCGAAGAAGAGGGCAAATGTGTTTACTCAGGTAAGCCTTCTACCAGAAGGGTAGTGTTTGCTAAGGCTTATTAATGTGCTGATATTTAGATAGAATTATCGGCCAATGGCGCTACGCTGCAAGTAATATATGGCATGAGTTATTGCGCTGTTATGTAGAAAAATAGATATAGATATAAAATACCAGAAAACAGAACAGAATATGGATATAGAACAACCTTTGTCGCCTAACAGGCAGTTGATAGAAGCTCTCAGCGGAAAATCCAATGCAAAGTCTTTGGTATTCGATATGGCTTTTGATGTGTTCAATAATCTGAAAGAATTACTGGCAGAAATTAGCAACGATTTGGGTGAGGCCTTAGACGAGATTAAGGAAAGCGGTGTTGTTCTCTCAAAGCGAGTAAAACTTGCATATCGCGATAGAGGCAAGCTTGAGGCAGAGGTGCGTTTTGCCGATGATGTGCTGGTATTTAGTTTGCTGCCAGATATTTATCAGTTTGATAAAGAACACCCTGTATGGGGAAATCCTTATACTGTTCAAGATAAATTTAATACATACTGCGGTGTGATAACAGTTCATAATTTTTTGTATGAATCTGTAAAACTCAATCGCGAGTGCGATCCGGGCTATCTTGTAGCGAGGTTGTTTATCAATAGAGAAGGGTGCTTTTTTGTGGAGGGTAAAAACCAACCTCGAAATAAAATATCTCAGTTCGGTTCAATAAAACTCGACAAGAAAGAACTGCGCGACTTTGTAGAAAGCGCAATGTTATATGCCATTAGTTTTGACTTGCTTGTTCCGCCATTTGAAAAAGTTAAGACCATTACAATAGGCGATAAGGATTCTGACGATTACAGAATTCCTACCGGTAAGCGTAATGGTTTTAGCTATGAAACAGACGGTATAATTAATGAATAGAAAAATTTACATACTCTTTCTGTTCTTGTCTTTGGGCTTGTTTGCAACTACAGCCTACTCTCAGGTGAAGATAGGTTTCTGGGGCGATACTATCCGCAAGAAGAGCGTACCTATACAAAGCGGTTTAAGCAAAGAACAGGAATTGGTGAGGCTTATCGGTCTTAATTTTCCCACTCCCGTTATAGACTATGGTGGCCCTGCTCCAAAGTTTTGGACTATTGGACTTAACGATGAACTTATTTTTTCTCAGGTATCGCTGACAAATTGGGCGGCGGGAGGTAGTGGCTCTCTTGCATTTAATGCATATCTGAACGGTATGGCCAATTATGCCAAGGGCAAGGTCTATTGGGATAACAGAATACAGCTCGGGTATGGTTTTGTTCAGAATTTTGATGTGGGATATCGCAAGAGCGAAGACCGCATAATTTTAGATAGTAAGTGGGGGTATCAGGCTTATCGTAAGATATATTTTTCTGCTTCATTCCAATTTAAGAGCCAGTTTTCTCCCGGTTTTGACTACGATAAAAACAATAGGGCTACCATGAAGTCTAAATTTTTGGCTCCGGGTTATTTAACACTCGGACTCGGTATTGATTGGAAGCCCGGAAACGGAAAAGTATTCTCTCTCAACTTTGCTCCCCTAACCGGAAGTATGAATATAGTGATGGCCGACAGTGCACTTAGAGTAAAATACGGTAATAAGTATAATCGTCCGATAAGAACAGAGTTAGGAGCGCAGCTCAAGGCCACATTCGCTAAAGAATTAACAAAGAATTTTAAGGTGGCTTCTCAACTATCGTTGTTTTCGGATTATATGAGCAAGCCTTACAATGTTGTGGTTTATTGGGATGTACAGGCCGATTATACCTTGAATAAATATTTTAAGGCATCTTTAAGAACCAACCTAATCTACGATGATAAGATTAAGATTGCCAATAAGGAAGGCAAGGAGGGGCCACGAGTGCAGTTCAAAGAAATTTTCGGTCTTAGTTTATCTTATACCTTAGGCACTTACAAGAAATAGACAGAAGATGTGCAATTCAGACATCAGATCCACAGAGAGTATCCTTCGGCAAATAAGCACTTTTTTTGAGGGGCACAGAGAATTTTTAGACACCCTTGGGCAGGTTAATTTCTTGCTTGCCGTGAGTGGTGGGGCAGATTCTGCCGTTATGCTCCATGCCCTTCATTCCATGCTAAATAGGACTACCAAAGAAAGTTCTGATTATGAATGTATTAAACGTAGGACTTGCGATGTTTTGTCTAATATAAAAGTGAGCAGGATAGGAGTTGCACATGTTAATTTTCATTTGCGTGGAGAAGATAGCAATCGCGATCAGGAGTTTGTTCGTGTAATTACAGAACAATATGGATATGAATTCTATACGGTAGATTTTGATACCCTGTCTTATGCTGCTCAATATAAGTTGTCTGTAGAAATAGCAGCTCGTAGGCTCAGATATGCATGGTTTGAAGAACTGGCTTGCAGCAAGGGCTTTAATGTTTTGCTTACAGCTCATAATGCCAACGACAATGCAGAAACCTTGTTATTGAATCTCGTAAGAGGAACAGGCCGGCGAGGGCTTGGTGGTATAAGGCCTTGTGGCCCAGTAACTAAGGAATCGGAAGATAATGTGCTATATGTAATGCGGCCAATGCTGTATATAGAACGCTCAGAAATAGAGAAGTATGCCTTAGAGCACGGTGTAGGCTTTTGTACAGACTCTACGAATTTGCAAAACAATTATTCCAGAAATAAGATTCGCAACCAGATAATGCCCCTGCTGAAAGAAATAAATCCTTCTGTAATATCTTCTTTCTCAAGAGATATATCGCGATTACGGGATATGAATGCAGAGCTCGACAATTTGGCTGATGTAAGGATAAAATCTTTTGTAGCCTTGCCTAAGACAACAGGCTGTGCACTTGTGGATTCTTTGCGTGAAAGATATTTGATAGGCAGAATATCTATTGACAGCCTTTATAATATGAGCAGTTCGGAGGCCGGCAGTATTTCCTTTTGGTTGGGAGAGCTGTTCAGGTTTTATGCAGTTCCTCAGAACGAGGCCTCTATTGTGGAATTACTGAAAGCTTTGAATAAGATTAAGGCCGCACAGGCACCAGCTTTTGGCAGCAGGGTCTTTTATATGCAGAATTGCATGGTAACTATAGAAGCTGGAGAATTGCGGTTATATAAGGCGGATATTGCACATATTGCGGAGGCGGCAAGCCAGAGAATAGATCTGGAGAAAGTTCTATCTAATGTAGAATTTTTGCCATTTGAAATAAAAATAGAGAGGAGGAAATTCAAACAAACAGGCCTCGTCTCCGATTCTAAACATACATTCCAAGCCGGCATTTGCATATTGGATGCGGCTACACTACACAACCCTCTTTATATCAGAGCGTTTGAAGATGGCGATAAGTTTACGCCTTACGGAATGAAAGGCGTCAAGAGCATTGCAGACTTTCTTAATTCTCGAAAGGTTGATTTGCTCTTCAAGAAGATACTGCCTATAGTTACAGAAGCAAGCGGAATAATAGTATGTATTCCTTCTGTAGAAATAGACAACCGCTACAGGGTAACTGAACAAACCGAAGAAATAGTAATAGTTTCGGCAGTTATCAGATAGCTGACATATAAGAGCAGCTATCTGTTCAGTAGTTATAAGCGTTGCTTACTTTATCAATAGTTGAATTTGTAAGTATATGGAATGCGTGCGTAGGCTCTTATTCCGTTGCTATTCTTGATTTGTGTTATCAAAGCTTCAAGCTCAGTGGTCTGTACCTCTTTATCTATATTCAAGGTTTTGAGAACTTTAGCAAGTTTTGTGTCTTCTCCCGAAGAGTTGCCGAAGGCTTCCATAAACAACTCAAATTGTGTTTTTACCCTTGGAAATTCAACAACTTTATACTGGAGATTTTCTGCATCTACTCCTTCTTTGTCTGCGGCAAGACTTGCGGCATATTTTATGGCATCTTCGATTCCTCCAATCTCATCTACTATACCAACCTTAACTCCCTGTTCTCCTGTCCAGACTCTACCTTGAGCAATTGAATCAACCTGTGCTATGCTCATTTTTCTACCGTCGGATACAATGCCCATGAACTTATCATAGATATGCTCTATAAATTTCTGGGTATATGCCATTTCTTCTTCAGATAGCGGTTGAATGCCGCTACCCATGGTGGAGTGTTTATGGGTTCCTATAGCTACATTGTTGATTTTCAGGTGTTCTTTAAGACCTTTGCCGTAATTTAAGGCAAGTGAAAATACTCCAATAGAACCGGTTAGTGTGGTAGCATCTGAGAATATTCTCTTGGTTTGAGCAGAAATCCAATAACCTCCGCTGGCAGCATATTCTCCAAAGCTACATACAACAGGTAGTTGCGCTGCCAAACTTTGAAGCTCTTCTCTTATTAGTTCTGCAGCTTGTGCGTCGCCACCCGGCGAATTAACTCTAAGAACTACAGCGTTGATTGTTTTGTCTTTGCGTATTTTCTTTATCTGTTGCACAAATTTTACTGCCGATATTCCGCCGGTAGTCATTCCTATCTCGCCTTCTGCATAAAGAACAGCCACTTTTACATTTCCCTTGTAAGGTAGAGTAGCACTTTTTGCGTATGTGCTAAGATTAACTACTTTCAAATCCTCTTCTTTTTCAACCCCTACAAGAGAGCATATCTTGCCTGTGTATTTTTCTGAGGTAAAAACAGAATCTACAAGATTCAGGGCCAGAGCAGACTGTGCATCTCCAATTTGCAGATTATCTATAGCGTTATTTAGCGTTTCTAAGGTTAAGTTTCTGCTTTTGCAAATTTGTTCAGCCCAGCTTTGCCAGATAGAATTCAGCATTTCTTGATTCTGTTGCCTGTTTTCAGGACTTATATCGTTTTTGATGTACTGCTCAGCAGCGGATTTAAACTTACCGTGCCTTATAAGCTGAAAACTAATTCCTAATTTATCTAACAAGTCTTTGTAGAACATCATATTGCCCCCTAGACCATTGATAGATACCATACCATCGGTATGAATGAAAATCTTGTCGGCAACGCTGGCAATATAGTAGCCGCCAAGGGAATAGTTTATACCGTATGATATTATAGGCTTGCCGCTTTCGTGGAATTTTAGCAAAGCATTCCGCAACTCTTCCAGATTGGCAAAACTGCCATTAGCCCCGTTTTTCTGGGTTATGAGAATCATGGATATGTTTTTGTCTGTTGCAGCTTTTTCTATAGCTCTTATGGCATCGTAGATTCCTAAAGAAGACTGCGGAACATTCAAAAATGGTAACGAGTTGAAATCTGAAGACATACCCTCTTGTGTTCTTTCTCCTATATTTTGAGAAAGGTCTATTTTTAGGATGGAGTTTGCCTGAACGATAGGCATTGTTTCAGAGGCACCACCGCCAATGGCACTGGCCATTGCGCCTATAAACATAAAAAAGAGAATCAGGTTTAGAATCATAGCCGCCAAGCATCCTAACAGGGCGGCAAAAAAGGTTTTCCAAAAATTCATATCAAATGCGTGTTATCAATTATCGGTTAGTGTTATGTCGCTTTTTGTGGTAGTTCGTTGAGTTGCTTGCAGCCACAACAACACAAGCAGGCTTGTTTTTGCCTGTTTGATTTATCTGAATAAGCGACACTTCTCAAAGATAATAATAAATTTTATCTTTGTAGGACAGGCGCTGTGTTTTCTTATGAATTTGTTAAAAATATGAAACGGATTTTAACTTTATTGTCTTTGGTCTTAGTGCCGCTTTCTGCTGTTTGCCAGAGATACATAAGGATAAACTATGTGGGCTATCTGCCGGGATCTGTTAAGGTTGCGGTATATTTGGAAGAAATGCCGGCTGAAGCTACTTTAACGGATGTGCAGGTGCAGGCAAGAAAGGTATCTGCTTCTTCTCAGACTGCTTGGACCAAAACTCCTTCTGCCTTTTCTTTTAACGGAATTCCTGCCGATTATTCGGCGGCAGAAGAGGAGTTTGTGATATTTGATGCAGCTACAGACCTACCTGTATTTACCGGCAAGGCACGTGTGGCAGATCCTTCCAAGTGGGCCATCAAAGAAGCTTATCGTTTAGACTTTTCTGAACTAACTGCTACCGGTGGCTATTACATCAGATTCAAGAACACTTATTCCCCAGTATTTAAGATAGGTGCAGATGTTTACGATGGAGCGGCAGATATATTGCTTTACTACATGCGGCAACAGCAATGCGGTTACAATCCTTTTACCGATACTATTTGCCATCAGAAAGACGGATATATAGTGGACCATCCTTCCAGAAGCGGAGAGGCTGTGGATGTGCGTGGCGGGTGGCACGATGCTTCGGATTATCTGCAGTATCAGACTACTAGCGCCACAGCAACATATCAGTTGATGTTTGCGTGGAAGTGGA
The DNA here is from genome assembly GCA_900322025.1 of uncultured Bacteroidales bacterium. Classification (GTDB taxonomy): domain Bacteria; phylum Bacteroidota; class Bacteroidia; order Bacteroidales; family UBA932; genus Egerieousia. Next base: position 8,875 of record ONYJ01000078.1, read on the forward strand.
TAACAGACAAATCTGTATTTGCAGATCGTTTTGGGGCAGACGGCAGGCCCGGAGCCAATGGTGTACCCGATGTGTTGGATCAGGCTCGCTGGGGGCTTGAATGGCTTGTAAAGATGAATCCTGAAAACAGGATCATGTTTACTCAAATAGCAGACGATAGAGATCATATAGGCTTTAAGCCACCTCAGTACGATACGGCCGATTATGGTTGGGGGCCGGGTAATGGTAGGCCTGTGTATTTTCTTACGGGCAAACCGCAGGGACTTGGTAAATTTGGCAAGAACAGAACTACCGGTGTAGCCTCTGCTGCCGGCAAGTTTGCATCTTCCTTTGCGCTGGGCGGAGAGGTTTTCATGCCATTCGATCCATCTTTTGCAAGGCAGGTGGCAGCCAAGGCTTCAGATGCGTATGAGTATGCAAAGGAGCTGCCAGGAAACACTCAAACAGCTTGTTATGTATCGCGATATTTTTACGAGGAAGATACTTGGACAGACGATGTAGAACTCGCTGCTGCAACTTTATATTCTGCTACAAAAATGCCGGTATATCAAGAAGAAGCTGATTATTATGGAGAACAGGAACCAATATCGCCATGGATGGAGCTCGGAAGGGGCAGGCATTATCAGTTCTATCCGTTTATAAACTTGGGGCATTTTCTTCAGGCTGAGGCAGGTAACAAGGCGTTGCAACTGAAATATACTGAGTTTATGAAGGAGGGATTGCAGTGCTTGAAAGACAGGGCTGCAGACGATCCTTTCTTGCATGGAGTTCCATATTTATGGTGCTCAAATAATCTGACAAGTGCTGCGGTTACTCAGGCCCAGCTTTATCGCCGTCTTACCGGCGACGAGTCTTATGCAGAAATGGAAGCTGCTTTAAGAGATTGGCTTTTAGGCTGTAATCCTTGGGGCGTTTCTATGATAATCGGTTATCCGAAAGGAGGTGTTTTGCCTACACAGCCTCACTCTGCATTTACACTTGAGCACAGAGAAATCACAGGCGGTCTTATAGATGGGCCGGTATATTCGTTTATATTCTCGTCCAGAGCAGGCGGAGGGCTGAGAAACCCCGATCAAACCCCTCAGCTAAATAGGGGAATAGCCGTATATCACAACGACATAGGAGACTATGCAACCAATGAACCTACAATGGACGGGACGGCCAGTCTGGCCTATTATTTTGCCAGCTTGCAGGAAGAAGGAAACAAGCAGAAAAAGAAGTTTGCTCCATATCTGTCGAAGGTTAGGAAAGATGAATATGGGGCTATTCGCCGTATGGATAATTCCAAGAAAGAAATCTATCTTATTTTTTCTGCCGATGATATGTTGGATGGTGGAGAGAAGGTTCTCAATCAACTGAAAAAAGAGAATATAAAAGCATCTTTCTTTTTAACAGGCAACGCTTTGCGCAATTCAGAGTTTGCAGAAATCATTAGCCAAATTGTGCAGCAGGGGCACTATTTAGGTTGCCACTCCGATAAGCATCTGTTATATGCTCCATGGAGTGGTAACAGAGATTCCATGCTTATTTCCAAAGATAGTATTCTGGCCGATATTCGTTTGAATGCCAAGGAACTCGAGAAGATAGGCATACTTCCTGTGCAATCTAAATGGTTTCTGCCACCTTACGAGCATTATAACTCGGAGGCGGTGAATATTTTATCGCGAGCAGGCTATATACCAATAAATTATACCGCAGGTACTGCTACGCCGGCAGACTACACAACTCCAAGTATGAGTTCATATACTCCGGCACAAACTCTTATAGATAAGTTATATGCCTTTGAGGCAAAGCACACTCTCAACGGAGCTATTGTTTTAATACATCCGGGAGTGGGGCAGAGTAGGCCTGAGAACGAAAGATTGTATAATAGATTGAGAGAAATAATTTCTTATCTGAAGAAAAAAGGTTATACCTTTAAGAGTTTCAACGATATTACTTTGTAAGGTATGTGCATGAGAATATAGAAAACCATAACAGCAAGAGAGAGTATTAAATACAAGTTATTATGTATAAGATAATTAAAAAGGAGCAACTAACCCCGCTAATTTATTCTTTGGAAATAGAAGCGCCAAGAATAGCAGGCAGTGCACAACCCGGTCAGTTTCTAATAGTGCGCCCTTCCGACAATGGAGAGAGAACTCCTCTCACAATCTGCGATTATGACCCTCAGCGAGGCAGCGTTAGAATAGTGGTTCAGATAGCCGGTGTTTCTTCTAACAAAATCTGTATGGCTCAGGAGGGAGATTTGCTTTATGATGTAGCAGGTCCTCTCGGTAAACCATCTGATTTTATGGAGCTTCCTGAGGAAGAGTTAAGAAGCCGTCGCTACCTTTTTGTAGCTGGTGGAGTGGGTGCTGCCCCTGTATATCCGCAGGCTAAGTATCTTTTTGAGAGAGGAGCTTATGTAGATGTTATAATAGGGGCGAGAAATAAGGACCTTATTATTATGGAAGACGAGATGCGTAAGGTTTGCTCTAACTTATACATTTGTACAGACGATGGTTCTAAAGGCGAAAAGGGCGTGGTAACACTGCTTATGGAGAGACTTTGCAACAATGGTGGGGCGGGCAATTCCGTTGGAAGCAAGTATGATATGTGTGTGGCCATAGGGCCTATGGTAATGATGAAGTTTGCTACCCTTGCTGCTAAAAAATTGGGTTTGCCTATAACCGTCAGCCTTAATACTCTGATGGTAGATGGAACGGGAATGTGTGGGGCTTGCAGAGTTAGCGTGGCCGGGCAAACAATGTTTGCTTGTGTAGATGGGCCGGAGTTCTATGGCTACGATGTAGATTTTGACGAAGCTATGCGTAGGCAAACCTTATACAAAAAGCAAGAGCAGCAGGCCAATGTAGAGGCTGGTTTGGATTTCCTAAATAGCCGTAAATAATTTTAAGCACATTACCCCCAAACAATACATACAATGCCAGAGAGAATAGACAGAGTTCCGGCAAGGGAACAAGATCCAAAAGTACGAGCCACAAATTTTGAAGAAGTTTGTTTCGGTTATGATGCTCAAGAAGCTAAACGCGAGGCTTCCAGATGCTTGGGTTGCAAAAAGCCACGTTGCGTAGAGGCTTGCCCTGTGAGTATAAAAATTCCTGAGTTTATATCCGCAGTGCATAAAGGCGATTTTGAGTCAGCTTATCAAATTATCAATATAGATAGTTCTTTACCAGCTATATGTGGCCGAGTTTGTCCCCAAGAAACACAATGCGAAGGCAGTTGTATCCTTGGAGTCAAAGGGCAGCCTGTATCTATAGGTAAACTCGAAAGATTTGTTGCCGATTATGCTATGGTGAATGGTTCTAAAGCCTCAAGCATTCCGGCAAAGAATGGTAAGAAAGTGGCTGTGGTTGGCAGCGGTCCTGCCGGTTTGGCCTGTGCTTATGATCTGGCAAAGTTAGGTTACGATGTTACCATCTTCGAGAGTTTGCACAAGGCAGGCGGTGTGCTTACATACGGAATCCCTGAATTCAGGCTTCCTAAAAATGCAGTAGTAGAAAAGGAAATACAGAAGCTTCTGGATATGGGTATCAAGATAGAAACCAATGTATTTGTAGGTCGTACTGTTACCATAGACAACCTGATGGATAAAGAAGGTTTTGCTGCTGTATTTCTTGGCACCGGCGCCGGTTTGCCTCTATTCTTGGGTATTGATGGAGAAAACCTTAATGGAGTATTTTCTGCAAATGAATATCTAACTCGCAGCAATCTTATGCAGGCATTTAGCAATGAGGCAGATACTCCAATTTTTCAGGCCAAGAAAGTTTGCGTAGTAGGTGGAGGTAATGTGGCTATGGATGCGGCGCGAACTGCATTGCGTCTTGGTGCAGAGGTAACTGTGGTTTATCGCCGAAGCGAGAAAGAACTTCCGGCACGAGTAGAAGAAGTGCACCATGCCAAGGAAGAAGGTATAGAGTTTAGGTTGCTTGCCAATCCTGTAGAAATACTCGGCGATGAAAACGGCTGGGTAAAGGGAATTAAATGTATAAAAATGGAACTCGGAGAGCCCGATAGCAGTGGAAGACGCTCGCCTGTTCCAATTCAAGGTTCTGAATTTGAGATAGAAACAGACTGTGTTATAGTGGCTTTAGGTACTAAAATAAACCGTCTTATAGCAGACACCACACCAGGGTTGGAAACAGATAAAAAAGGTAGGTTGCTAACGAACGAAACAGCTACTTCTCGTACAGGAGTTTTTGCCGGTGGCGATGTTGTAACCGGTGCTGCCACCGTAATACTTGCGATGGGAGAAGGCCGTAAAGCAGCAGCAGCAATTCATAAATATATAAGTGGATAGAGACTCTTTATTGGAGCACTATTTTTATCTTTGCACTCCTTGAAATTGGGCTGGCAATAAATTTAGTGGCGGTGAATTAGCAACCTATAAAGTTTGCAGTAATAACTCTTACCGAATATCAGTGGGTAGCGGCAACTTAAAATTTTACAGTACAATATTCCGCAAGAAGTAAAGTAAGTTTGACAGAAGATTATATTTAACAGACA